>JAIBAQ010000118.1 GCA_019695095.1 Candidatus Hydrogenedentota bacterium | reverse complement strand
CGCGTGTAATCAGGACATTCGACCGGCGCGCCGCCTTTCGCAATCGATTCCTCCGACAGCGGCACGACGCTGCTCATCGTAGCCGTGTCGTAGACGTCAATGGGGGTCTGTGTCTTTTCGCGGACGGCTTTGACGAACATCTTCAGTTCGAGGTAGTCGGTTCCGCCGTGTCCCACGGCCGCGGCATCGACATCGAGGTTCTTCCACCACGGGTGATCGAATTCGGTTTGATACGGTTCGAACGGTTCCCATTCGTGGCTCTTGGGACTGCGGCCTTCGAGCGATACCGATGCGCGCGCTTCGTCGTAAACGCCAAGGGTTCCCTGGACCATCCATCGATTGTCGTAGGGCCGGGGCAATTGCATGTCGTAGTTGATAACGATGGTCTTGCCCATGTGCGTGCGGATGGTGCTTGTGACGATATCGCCTTGTTTGTATACGCGTTTCGCGTTCGGATGATCGGGGCCGTACTTGCGCCGGAAGAAATCGTTGATGCCCTTGGAATCGGAGGCGATGGATCGGATCGTCGCATACGCGTCGCCGCAATTGATGTCGAGCCAACTCAACACGGGGCCTTCGCTGTGCGTGGGATATTGGTCGCAGTTGCGATTGACCAGAAACTCGCCGCCCCACCGGATATTGCCCGAGGTGTCGAACCACCAATGATCCAGGCAATCGTGGGAATGGGCGCAGTGGCAATGCACGATCTCTCCCAAGAGTCCCTTGCGAATCATCTGAAGTACAGCAAGATTGTCGCGCCGGAAACTCCAGTTCTCCAGCATCATGCACGGCATCTTCGTTTGTTCAGACGTGTCCACGAGCGCCCAGCACTCCTCGTACGTGAGCGCGGCGGGCACTTCGACGCCGGCGTACTTCCCTGCTTTCATGGCCTCTACCGCCATCGGCGTGTGCCAGTTCCAGGGAGTGGCGATGATGATTGCGTCGAGATCGTCGCGCGCAACCAGGTCTTGATAGGCGTGCTCATCGCGCGTGTAAGGTTCCGGACAGGCTTGACCTGCCTTCATCACAATTTCCTGCGCGGCCTTGGCAGCGGACGCGTTGATGTCGCAAACGGCAACTACCGATACGCCGGGAATGGACACCAGATTGGCCGTAAGGGCCTTGCCGCGGTTGCCCGTCCCAATCACGCCGACACGAACTGGCGAAGGCGCGCTATCTTGCGCGTGCGCAGCGTCCGCGGCAGCAAGACCTAGCGCCGCCCCTGCGGCAATTCCCAGGAATTCGCGTCGTTCGAATGTGGTGGTCATTTGTGTACTCCCCCTGTTACCCAAGTTCTCGGGACGTCCGGTCGAGTCTGTGCACCACGATATACCGTTGCGCGCCCGGATGCGAACTGAAAGCAACGTCTACTGCAAGGCGGCGAGGGGGCTTAAGGTGCGTAGATTCCAGCGGCCTGCACTGACGTCACGCTGGCCCAATGGAGGCAGTCTACTCAAACGGCGAGAGCGTACTTGACGCAGGGATTCTCTCTACAGAAAGCAGGCAAGTTGCCTGACACGCGAAGATTAAGTCCAGTGGAAACTGCGCATGAGGCCCAGTCACTTCTTACAAGCTTTTGCACAAGGCGAATCTTAAGAATGCTCGTGGCGGGGTTTCGCGAGGAGATGCTTGAGGTGATAGAGGAACTCCTGGGCTTCGCGCGGCGAGAGTTCATCCGGGTTTACGGCGTCGAGTTCGCGTTCGACTGCGCTGGGCTCGGAAGTGGCCTGAGGTCCAAACAAGTACATCTGCTGCGGCAAACCCACGGCAGCGGGGTTGCCTGATTCGAGGGACTCGAGTATATCGCGCGCGCGCGCAATGACGTTGGGCGGCAAGCCCGCCAGCTTGGCGACCTGGATGCCGTAGCTGTGGTCCGCGCCGCCGTCGACGATGCGGTAGAGAAACACGACTTTGCCGCCCCACTCGCGCACAGCGACATTGATGTTCTTGGCGTGTTCGAGCTTGTTGCCGAGATCGGTGAGCTCATGGTAATGCGTGGCGAAGAGCGTCTTCGCGCGAATCTTGTCGTGAATCTGTTCCGCGACCGCCCAAGCGATGCTGATGCCGTCGAAGGTGCTGGTGCCGCGTCCGATTTCGTCGAGAACGAGCAGGCTGCGATGCGTGGCGGTGTTGAGAATGTTCGCCGTCTCAATCATCTCGACCATGAAGGTACTCTCGCCGCGCACGAGGTTATCGGATGCGCCCACACGCGTAAAGATGCGGTCGACGACGCCGATATGCGCTTGCGCGGCGGGCGTGAAGCTGCCCATCTGCGCCATAAGCGTGATGAGCGCAACTTGGCGCAGGTACGTCGACTTACCGGCCATGTTAGGGCCGGTGACGATCGCGAGGAAGAGCGAGTCGGGATCGAGCACGGTGTCGTTGGGGACAAATTCGTTGCGCGCCATGAGGTCTTCTACGACGGGGTGACGGCCGTCTTTGATCGAGAGCACGTCGGAAGCATCGACCTCGGGTTTGCAGTAGCCCTTGGCGGACGCGACTTCCGCCAACGACAGCAACACGTCTACGCTGGCGATAGCATCGGCGGTTTCCTGGATGCGCGCCGATTCGGCGGCAATACGATCGCGCAACGCACAAAACAGGTCATACTCGAGTTGCTGCATGCGTTCTTGTGCGGTGACGATTTCTTCTTCGCGCGATTTCAGCGTAGGCGTTACGTACCGCTCCGCGTTAACGAGCGTTTGCTTGCGTTCGTAGTCGTGCGGCGCGAGGTGGGCGTAGGACTTCGTGATTTCGATGTAGTATCCGAAGACTTTGTTGTAGCCCACGCGGAGATTGGGGATCTTCGTGCGTTCGCATTCTTCGCGCTGCAACGTGGCGATCCAGTCGCGCCCGCCACGCACGAGCGTGCGCAGGTGATCGAGGTCCGGGTCGTATCCGTCGCGGACCAGATTGCCTTCCATAATGGCGAGCGGCGGTTCGTCAACGATGGCCGCTTCGATCCACTCCGCGACGTCGGCGAGGTCGTCCATCGTGTTGTGGATTGCGGACAACATGGGGCTGGAGCACTCGGCGAGCGTCGCTTTCAAGACGGGCGCTTTGGCCAGCGAAACGCCGAGGGCTTTCATGTCGCGAGCGTTGCCCGCTTTGGCGGTGAGGCGGCCCGTCAGACGTTCGAGATCCGACATGCCGCGCAACACGTCGCGCAGACGGAGGCGCAATTCCGCGTCGCCGTGAAATTCCTCGACGGCATCGAGCCGTGCGCGGATTTCGTCGACTTCGACGAGCGGATGGAGAATCCAATGGCGGAGTTTGCGGCCGCCCATGCTCGTGAGCGTCTTGTCCAGCACGCCCAGCAACGTGCCGTGTTTCTTGCGGTCGAAGGCAGACTCGACGAGTTCGAGGTTGCGTTGTGTGTTGCCGTCGAGGACAACGTAGTTGGATGGGCTGTAAGCGCGCGGAAAACGCAGGTGCGGCGCGCCTTCGCGATGCGTCGTCTTGATGTAGGCGAGGATGGCGCCCGCGCACGCGACCGCTTGCGGGGCCTCGTCGAGGCCGATGCCTTTCAAGGTACGCAAACCAAAATGGTCCGCGATGGCGGATGCAGCGTCGTCCGAGTCGAACTCGTCGGCGGGCCGTTCTGCGAATGCAATCGATGGGAAACGCGCCTTAAGACGCGTAATGGTGTCGCCTGAGGCCTTCGCGGGGACGAGAACTTCGACGGGGCTCATACGGGTGAACTCGTCGTGGAGCGTGCGGTCGATGTCGCGCTCGATCTGCGCGGCGAGGAATTCGCCGGTGCTGACATCGACGAGCGCGAGACCCGCGCGGTTGCCGTCAATCAACAGAGCGCCGAGGTAGTTGTTTGCGGCGTCGTCGAGCAAGTTGGGTTCGAGGACGGTTCCGGGCGTGATCTGTCGGGTAATGGATCGTTTGACGACGCCCTTGGCTTCCTTGGGGTCTTCGACCTGCTCGCAGATCGTAACGGTGCGGCCGGCCTTGATCGCTTTGGCAATGTAGCCGTCGACGGCCCGCACCGGCACGCCCGCCATCGGGATGCGGTCGTCTTTGTTGACGGCGTCGCGCGAGGTAAGGGCGATGCCGAGGAGTTCGGCGGCCTCGACGGCGTCTTCGAAGAACATCTCGTAGAAGTCGCCCATGCGGAAGAACAAGAGGGAGTCGCCGCTCTCGGCCTTCGCCTCGAGGTACTGGCGCAGCATGGGCGTGAGTTTGGAGTCAGAGATGTCCTGTAGTTTTTTCCACTGGGTAGCCATGGCACGGATATTACAGGGAATTCGGGGTGCGAGAAAAGAACGAGAATGTAGTGCGCGTTTTCAGCATGAGCCGGATGCGGGAATGGAGGCTGAGAGCAGTCGGGCTCGAGCGGGGGGAGAAGAGTGTTGGTCCGGTGCAAACATCGCGTTAACAGCGCAAATAAATCGATTGAGGGAGTAGTTCGAAGGTGGCGGGAAGTCGTCCGGGGGCTTCGCCGTCGATATCGAGCAGGACTTGTCGCGCGCTATTGATCGGCGTGGCGGTGATTTTGCGCCCTGTCACCACGCGGACGTTGGGGATGTTGAGGTGTTCGCCGCGGTAGACCTTGTTGATGTTACGCAGGAACTGGAATTTGCCGATATCCGCCAGGATTACGACGTGGAAGAGTCCGTCGTCCGGTATGGCAGGCGGGGCGATGTGCATGCCCGCGCCAAAATATTGTCCGTTGCAGATGGCGACAGTCAGGGCGTTGATGGTCTCGTCGAAGGTGTCATCGATTTGCAGGCGCACGGGTTGATTCTTGTAGCGGGCGAAGGCTTTGAAGACGCCCCATTGGAACGCGTATTTGGAGTTGATCTTCTTGGCCCACACGGCGCGGTTGACCTCTCGGTCGGCGGCCCCGCTGAGGCCGAAACTGGCTACGTTGTCGAAGTAGCGAACTTCTTCGTTTCCGTTATCGCCGATATACGTGATACGGCCCACGTCGATGGGGCGGATTGGGCAATAGGAGAGGCGCGCAATTTGGTCTTCGAGCTTCTCGGGAATGCCGAAGATGCGCCGAAAGTCGCAACCGGTGCCGCTGGAGACAACCGTCAGCATCGCGTCGGGATTGACGATACGGCCGTCTTCGAAGAAGCCGTTTACGACTTCATTGATGGTGCCGTCGCCGCCAACGGAGATGATTTGTTCCATGCCGTCTTTGAGAGCTTGGCGCGCAAGGCGTGTTGCGGCCATCGGGCCATCCGTGAACACGGCGTCGACGGGGCCGATGACATCGCGGAGACGGGCCTCGAGCATGGGCCAGATTTTGCCGGTGCGTCCGCCCCAGGAACGCGGATTGACGATGGCGCGGGAACGCGTGCGGGGCGTGAAATGGGCGACGGTGCGCTTCACGTGCGCTTTGCGTCGTTCCTCCGGCCAGCCCAACTCCTTGGCCATGATGGCGGCCACTTTGGCGATGACGTCGTTGCCCGGTGTGCCGAGGGTGCCGAGACCGGTACGGCGGAAGAGCACGTCTTCGACGGTCAAGGCCATTTCGTTACGGACGGCGTAGACCACTTCCGCGGCGATATCGGGGAACTGCGGTGAAAGGCGTTCGGCGAGCGACGAGTCCGCTTCGGCGAGCGCAAGCACCTCTTCCATCCGGCATCCGTAGTTCTTGGCGAGGTTTTCGATGACGGTGGCGGGGTAGTCCGTGTGCGCTTCGACGGCGGCCGATTTGAATTCGGTGAAGCGCCCCACGTCGCCGCCGTAAGTTGGCGTGCTCTCGGTGACGCAGGGTATCGGCAGTTTGCCGAGCTTGGACACGGCGAGGTCGACGACCTGCTCGGCAAGGCTGCGCGAGGTCGTCCATTTGCCTCCGATGGTCGTGATGACTCCCTTGAGACCTTCCTCCGGCTCGTGGTCGAAGACTTCGGCGGCCCGGCTTGCGGTGTACGAGTCCGGTTGCTCGTTTTCGGCCTTCTTCTGCTCGTCCGTAGTCGCGACGATTGGACGAAGACCCGCGTAGAAGTGGAGCACGTCCGAGCGGCGCAGCTTCGCGGCAGGAAAACCGGCATTGACCACGGCGAGGAAATCGACGATGTCGCGCTCGGTCACCATGACATCGTCGGGGTGTCCCGCGAATACAGTGTCCGTGGTTCCGAGGAGCGAGTGGCCGCGCCAGGGGAGTATGAAGAAGTGGGTAGACTCGCTGGGGACGGTGACCGCGTGTCCGTTGGTGAGGGATCGTGTAATCAGGTGAATGCCCTTGGACCGAATAAGCTGGCGCGCGGGCGATATGTCCGCGGCGGATTCGGCTTGGACGGCGATCTCTTTCATCAGGAGATCGGCCCAGGGACCCGCGGCGTTGATGACGATCGAGCCGCGGAGTTCGTATTCCACGGGGGCCGCATCGGGTTCCGCAGATATGGGCGACTTGTCTGCGACGCGAACGCCGACGATGCGGTCTTCCTCGCGGAGAAAGCCCGTTACCTGGGCGTAGTTGGCGAGTTGAGCGCCGTGCTCGGCGGCACTGAGGATGCACTCCAGCGCCAAGCGCTCCGGCGAATACATTTGATAGTCATAGAATGCGAGCGCCCCGCCGAGGTCGTCGGCGGCCAAACTGGGTTCTAAGGCGATCGCTTCCTCGCGCGACAGTTTCTTGTGGGCGGGGATGACCTTCTCGGGGTCGTCGAGCCGGTTGCGGTCGTAAGACAGCCAATCGTAGAGACGGAGTCCAATCGACTTCATGACGCGGTCGCGGCGCTTCTTCGAGGAGGTGGGTAGAAGGAAGGTCAGTGGATCGATCATGTGAGGGGCGGTGTTCGACCAGACGCGGCGTTCGCGCAACGACTCGCGCACGAGGCTCAATTCGAGGTTCTGGAGGTAACGCAAACCGCCGTGAATGAGTTTCGAGGATGCGGCCGTCGTCGCGCCGGCAAAATCTCCCTTTTCTACGAGGGCAACCATGAGCCCGCGCAATGCCGCATCGCGCGCGATGCAGGCGCCGGTAATGCCGCCCCCGATCACGACGATGTCGTAAGCCGTAGAGCACATGGCGGCAAGATCGCGTTTCATGAAATCGTTAATGACCTTCTTCGGCGTACGAGTTGCGTACGGCCTGCTCTGTCCCGTGCAATCCCGAGATGATAATATACGAATTCACACGGACGATACGAAGCGATGTGATACGTTCCCTTTGGGGGATGCCGGTAGAGGTGCAAACCGGCGAATGACAGTGAGTCAGGAGAAGACAATCATGTCACGCACAGGACGAACGTTTTCGCGCCGCACCTTCCTGGCTGCGGCGGCGGGCGCTGCCGCGACCGCTGCACGATGGGGAAGAGCGAAAGGCGTTGCGGCTGCCGGGCCGGTGGCAACGCGCGGGGCAGTCGTGATGCCGAGCGATGTAACGACGTGGCCGTGGGTGGAACGCGCGGCAAAGGCGGGACTGACGACCCTCGCGCTTCACGGCCCTCCCCACGAGCTTGCTGTCTTTGCGAAAAGCGAGCCCGGACAAGCGTTCCTGCGCGATTGCGCGGCAAACACGATCGCCGTTGAGTACGAATGCCACGCCGCGAATCAGCTTCTTCCGCGTGAGCTTTTTCAGAAGGACGCTACGTTGTTTCGAATGAACGAGGCGGGAGAGCGGACGGCCGATGCCAACTTGTGCGTGAGTTCACCGCGCGCGCTTGAAATCGCGTGCGAGAACGCTGTTCGTCTTGCCGCGGAAATTCCCCCTTCGACGGGCCGCTACTATTTCTGGTCTGACGATGCACAACCGATGTGCCGGTGTCCGAAGTGCAACGGGCTGTCGGACAGCGATCAGACGTTGGTGCTGGAAAATGCGATCCTGAAGACGCTACGCAAGGGACATCCTGATGCCACGCTGGCGCATTTGTGCTATAACCGGACATTATCGGCTCCAGGCCAGGTGAAACCGGAGCCGGGCATCTTCCTTGAGTATGCGCCGATTGAACGGGATTCGACGAAGCCGCTCGGAGACGCGTCGATTGCCGAGCACGTCAAATTGATGGACTATCTCAGCGCGAATCTTGCGGTCTTTGGCGCCGAAACGGCGCAGGTGCTCGAATATTGGCTGGACGTGTCGCGATTCTCAAAATGGAAACGCGAGTCGCTAACGCAGATGCCTTGGAGCGAGGAGATGTATCGCGACGACCTGCGCACGTATGCGAAGCTCGGTATTCGACACTTCACGACGTTTGCCTGCTGGATAGACGGCGAGTACGTCAAGCGGTTTGGCGAACCGCCGCTGGGTGAATACGGGCAGGGACTTCTTTCGCTATCAAAAGCGTAGGCCGCCTTGCAGATCACGCACGGGCGGAACTTCGTCCATGAGGCCGTGCGACGCCAAAGCGTAGGCCAACACGGACGACGCGAGATACCCCGACCCGGCGCGCGCGCAGTAGTAGTCGCCCTTGCCTTCCATGCCCGAAGTAAAGCAGCCATTCTTATAGTTTTGCTTCAGGACGTATTCGACAAGCGGTCTTGCCGTTTCGAGATAGCGCGTGTCGCCGGATCGGCGCGCGATCGTCACGAGGCTCATGATGACGCCGCCTGCGTCACAGGAGAGCATCGTTTTGTTTTCGGCGATAGACTGCGGAATCCGCATGGCTTCAATGGCGCTGTCGCACATGACGCGAAGCCTGTCGTCTCCGGTGGCGCCATATCCAAATGCCGCTGACGCCAAAATGACACCGACGTGTTCGTGGTTGTCCGTCCACTGCCACGGTTCCAAATACCGCTTGCCGCCTACGTCTGCGGGTTTGCCGGTTTGCGTGTCCAGGGCATCGTAGTAGCCGGGGCCGCCGGTATCGTCGCGCTTAGGCGTGTAGGCCCACTTCTGATAGGCAAGCAGGTATTCGATGCCTTCCTTGCGAAAATCGTCGCCTTCGAGACCGAGTAAATCGGCGGCTATCAAAAGGTACGGCGCGAACGACGCAGCCTCCGCATAGACCATCAATCCCGTGCGCGTGACTTCGTCGGTGGGGATGAGCCCCGTCTCCGCCGAGCGGCGCTTTGCGACGAGCGCGTTCATCTTCTGTGCCCACGCGAGAAACGTGGCATCGCCAGTCTTGCGATACAGCCAACACCAGGCATCCATATACACGCCCGCGCTGCTCAAGAGACTGCACGGTTCGGTTCCGCGATTCGTCTTGCCGTCCATGGTTGCGTGGCGGTTGAACGCGAACGTTTCTTCATCACAAAGATGGTTAAAGAAGGTGACTTCAATTTCGTGGCGCGTCGCTTCCGGATTGACTTCCCACAGTTGGTCCCAGGGGATGTTGTAGGCTTTCACTTCGTGCCAGTACTTCTTTTCGCCAACATGAATGGTGTCGTGAACGATGTCGTAGCCGACGTGTTCACCCCAAGGGATGTAGCCGGAGCGCGGGTCGCGGCAGGATTGAAGCAGGTAGGTCAGGTAGTCACGGCGCGCGGCGTCGTACCTTGGGTCATCGGTTACGCGCGTCATCGTCTTGAGTACATCGAGGATGCCGAGGTCGCCGATGAGATTCTGGCAATACGGTTGATGCCCCGCCACTTCGAAGTGCCCGTTCCAGACTCCGGGATCGGTCTCTGTCGCTTCGGGGATGCGTTGGGTTACGACGTTGAGCTGAGAAACAAACAACGGACTGTGTTTCTCGCCGTAGACATCGCGCCCGTGCGCCAGCATGGTGTCGGCAAATTGCTGCACGGCCTGAAAGACCGGGTCGTTCCGCAGTGCGGCGCGGTCCTCTTCCTGCCCGGCCACGGCGCTGGACACTGCAAGCGCATACAGACAAGCCACCGCACTGATGAAACGCATGTTCGCTCTCCCGTTACGGTTCCACTTCACGCCGGAACTTCTCTACATACTTGTCGCCTTCCTTCATCTGCGCCATTCCCCAAAGACGAATGCCCGCGAAGGTATCCTTGGACATCTCCGGAGTGTATTTGCTTAGTGACGGCTCGAATTGGCTGACGTGTTTGGCGGACGCTTCGATCTTCTTTTCGACGATGGCGGTAATATCCACCGTGTAATTCGGCTCCTCCGTATAGTAATAGAAGGCAACCGGCACGCGATACGGTTTCAGTCCTTCGTCAAGCAGATGCTGCGGGTAGTAAAGGTGCCACTCGGATGCGATGAAGGCATCCTTGGTGATGAAGGCGGCCATGCGATGGTCGGTCTTGTGCCAACGTTCGTACGTGGTGCCGGGGTCGATGGTAAAAATAGCATCGGGCCGGTACTTCTTAATGAGCCGGCAGGCTTCGCCGCGCAAGACTTTGGGGTCGGCGTACTCAAGGTCACCGTCTTCGTATCCCAGCCAGACGATGTTCTCTTTCGGAATGCCGAGTACGGCGCACGCGGCTTCTTCCTCGGCGCGGCGAATGACAGCCAGGCGCTCGCGAGTCATTTCGAGATCGAGGGATCCCTTGTTGTCATTGGTGTAAATGACAACGATTACATTGTTCTTGTTGGCCGCCAACAGGGCCATGACTCCCCCGCAGAGGAAGGTGTCGTCGTCCGGGTGCGGCGTAAAGACCATGACGGTTTTGCCGGTCCAGTTCTCGATGCGGTCCGCGGCCGGGATCTCCGGAGAAGCCGCAGCTTCCGCCGCGAAGGCCGTCTGCGCGCCAATGACGGAACCCAGTACTGCGAGTGCAATCGTGAGAGTCTTCATTGTGTATCTCCTTTTCGATTACTTGATGAATTGAATTGGCATGACACGCTTCTACCCCGGATTTCTCACGAGCACACTTGAACTTCCCTCGTAACCTGAATGTTTGCGAAACTTGCGGCGAAAAATGAATCGCTTCTCCGAAGACTGAGTGTGCTCGCGAGGAATCCTCATGAAATAGCCTCAACTTCTTGCACGTGAGCAATTTGCATCGGCGCTCAATCGCGCCGGTGCAAATTGCGGACTACTTATCAGACGCGACCGTAGCCCCCATGACGCCAAACGCGATGTCGTTGGCCACGGCCTTGAAGGTGACGGACGCAAGAGCGACATCCGGACGCAACGAGAATGCAACCAAATGCGCTTCGGTATCCAGTGCGATGGGCTGCGTCATGTCCTGCACTTCGGAAGACCCTGCGGGTCCGGTACGCCCGCCAAGGTTCTCGAAGCCGTTTGCGGCCGTATCGTGGTACCGGCCGCACCACGTACTCCAACAGTCACCGATATCGGTTGGATTCACGAGGTCTCGCGTAACTTCCTCGCCATCCGCATACGTAAGCGTTACGCGAATATTGGGCACATGGCTCTGCGCCGGAAACGTGACTCCGCTCACCATCAGGTACAAGGTCTTGCCGGCAGCCTGAACGGGAAATGTGATGGACTCGGGAAACCCTCCCGTTCTCGAAACCATAGCGATGTTCGGTCCTTCCTTCGGGCTGATGAACGGAATGCCTTCCGTGGTCATCGCGCGTCCATCCTTGTCCACTTTCGCGCGCCACGCCGCATCGCTTACGGGCTGGTTACGACTGCCGTGATACTGCGTCAGATGCTCTCTCCAATAGCCGAAGCCGACCTGACTCGCGGGCATTGCCGGTGGAATCGCGGAGTCGAAGAGCTTCTGGGAGGCTTCGGTTAAGTTCGAATTGAAAATACTGGAGAGATCCAGAGCAGACCACGTGATCGCGCCATCGTTGTGCAGCGCATTGGGCGTCCAAGTAGGAGGCGTGCTCGCCGAAGGGGGAAGCGACAACGGTTCAATGACCGTTGGCGGATTTCCGTCGTATTCGACCTCCACATCTCCCCGGCGGCCCGGATCTGTCTCGATTAGCGCCCAGTTGACGCCCAGGTATCCCCGCCCGATGGAGTGTTCGATTGGTTTCCCATTCGATACTGCCCGCACGATCCGATCGCCGGTAATAGGCAGTCGCACGGCCACCCGCGTGCTAACGGGAGACTTCCAGCGAATCCGAATGGTCTTCCCGTCGAGCTGCCAGCGGTAGGAGAAGTGTGGCGTTTCGATCGAGGCGTGTTCCCACCCCGATGGGAACTGAGGAGACAGATTAACGACACCGCTTGGCCGGTCCGGCGCGATTCCGAAGAGACCTTCTACGACACAACGGCCCCACATGCTGATTGCATCCGCGAATTCGTCGTTGGCGCGCTGCGTGCCATCCACATACGTATGGCATGCAAGTCCGCCGGGCGTGGGCCCGTTGAAGATGCCGGACAGGGCAGCACGTATGATTGCATACCCGTCATCGGCCCTTCCGGCCATGAAGTTGGTCAGCGCGTAGTTGAATTCCTCGGCGTAGGCCATTTCATATGTGCTGTGCGTATAGGATCGCCCACGGTTTGGGTACCAATTGGAGCTCCACACGAGGCGTCCTCCGCCCGGAGTCGATTCGTGGCGCAGGCTGCGGTCTGCCCATTGCAGCATGCGCGCAATCTGTTCGGGCGACGCCGCGCCAAATTCGGCGGCGTGGTAGATCGTCGGCAATTCCGGTTCCGGGTGCAGCATTCGTTCGCCGCGCGTGTCCCGGTATTCGGCAAAGACCCCCTTGTCGGCCATCCACAACTCGCTTTGCATGGCGGTTCGAATGCGGTCTGCTTGCGCCGTGAACGGTGCTGCGTCCTCACCGATTAGCGGCGCGAGCCGGGCCAAAAACGAATAGGCACGCAGCATGTAAGCGGAAGCCTGCGTGCACTGGCCGCCGATGTACCAATGCGAATCGCTGATCCACGTGTTGAGAGCGTTTTCGTAAAGCCCCTTTGCTTCCGGCTGCAGACGGCGGTCTTCCCACGCGACGATCCCTTTCAATATGGGAAATATCTCGCGCATCAGTTCCAAGTCGTTCGTGTATTCGAAGTAATGCCGGGTTTGATCGAGGAAGACCTCGTTCATGTTGTAGAAGACACCGGGGTTGTACTCCAACAAGGAGCCTAGCGCGCCTTGGTCGTCTCCCCCTTGAACAAGCCCCAAAGTCGTGTGGCTTTCGATAGACCGTCGCACCCGATCCGTCCAGCCGTAGCAGTCAGAGCCGTACCATCCCCGCCATCCGAGATAGGCGTATCGCCACGACCAGGCTCCATGCAAAATAGCCGAGTCTCCCCATGTCCCTTCCGTGGCGAAAGCCATCATGGGCACCGCAGCGTTGAGGTAGGAGTCGGGAGTTTCAACGGCAACGCGCGATGCGATGGATGCATTGCGTTTAATGGCCGCCTTCCATGCGGCCCCCGGATCGCGCAAGATGTCCCGCATGTGGAATCCCATGCCCACGGCAATGATCCCATCACGCGACGTCCGGTTCAGGGAGATACGTTGGACGGCCACCACATTCTTGAGTTCGCTCGCGACTCTACCGCCCGCCCATTGCGCCGAGGAACACACCTCGAGAGGAGAGGCGGACATGGCTGCGGGTAGTCCGTAGCCGCAATCTCGATCAGACGTGCTTCCGCCTTGGATTTCGGCTTCCCAGCCGTCCAAGTACCGCGCCGCCGCGTAGACTTCCTTCTTGTACACGTCGTTCTCATCGAACGGCCGCCGAAGCGAAAACGTGTGGTCCTTCCATTGCAGATAGTCTTTCGCACATTGCTCGGGAGCGAAGGTGAATTCGGCGGCCCCCATGTTGTAGTTGGTCAGAAAGGCAGAGGCCCCGCCGTAACTCCAGACAAGGGACAGACCGTCGCAATCCCCTTCTACCCGAAACTTGAGAAGCACGCCTGCTGCATCGGCCATCGGAGTGGCGGCAACGTGAACGACAAGTGAAGGAAAGCGCGGATCGCGTACGCAATACTCCATGACCCCGTCGGCGTACGCGACATTCACGTCGGCCCAATCATGCAACCACGCGCTCTCGCCTGACTTCTCGTTGACAATGCCAAGATACACGTGCCCCATCAGGCCGCCGCCGGAATGCAGGTCCAGCAGAAACCGCGGCGCCATATAGGCAACCACCAATGGCCGAAATGCGCAACGCTGAAGCTTGCCACGCTGTTCCTTGGACCAGACTAGGCTCTTATCCGCTGGGGGGAAAAGCAGGCGACGATGCACCCGGGGATTGTCCTTCACCTGTCCCAATTCCGTGAGAGCCGGTTCAGGCTTCGCCTGATCTTTCCCGTCGATGTGCAAGCGCCAGCCTCCCTCAATGGGAACGTACCGATTGGGAGGAGTCGTTTCGGCAGCGACCGCTCCAGTAAGCCCGAAGGCGGCAACGCAAAACGCTAACGAGAGACTCGCGTACTTCACAATGTTGAATCGAGGCATCATGTATCGTTTCCTTTATCGATACGACGGGCAAAACAGATTCGGACTCCTGACTCCCGTCACTTATGCTACACTACCTTCTGGCGTTGGCGCTCCACTCGCATCGGGCACGGCTAACAGCGAGATCGGCGCTCCGGGGGGGCTCTTTCCGCATCGCGTCTGACTTGCCCCTGGTCCGCAGATAGGAAGCGCCTGCAATGGCTTGCATCAGGTGCCTGTTTCACATAACCACGAGGAGCGGTCGTCCACATCATGTTTAAGCTCGCCGTATTCACGGATGAGATCTCGCACGACCTCGAGCGTGCGTGCGCGATTTGCCGTGAATTCGGAGTCGAAGGCGTGGAACTGCGCGGGGTGTGGCGCCGGCTGCCGCACGAGTGGACGCGTAACCAAGTGCGCGACATCCGCGCCATGCTCTCGGATCAGGGGCTCGCGGTGTGCAGCATCGCGTCGCCGTTCGGGAAATGCGATGTGTCCGACAAGCGCGACGTTGCGAAGCACATGGACATCTTGCGCGCCTCGGCGCGCGTGGCGCGCGAATTGAACTGCACCATCGTTCGCGGGTTTGCGTTTTGGCGGCGCACCGAATCGAAGCCTTGGGACGAGATGCTCCGAGCGTATGCGCAAGTGCCGGGTATACTTGAGGACGAAGACGTCATGCTCGGCCTTGAGAACGAGTACCAATGTTATGTCGGCACCGCGGCACACGCCCGGTATTTCCTGGACCGGTTGCAGTCACCTCACGTGAAAATCATCTGGGACCCCACGAACCACGTGCAGGACCCCGACGGCGCGGCAATGCGTCCTTTCCCGGAAGGCTACCGGCTCATTCGGAAGGATATGGTGCACGTGCATGTGAAGGACGCGGCTCCGGGACCAGGCGGAACGTTTCCGAACGTGTTCCTGGGGACGGGGGTCGTGGATTGGGGTAAACAGCTCCAGGCCCTGAAAGACGACGGATACGACGGGTACTTGTCTTTGGAGACACACATCACCGCCGACCAATTTCCCGAAAGCATGCGCTCGTTGTACGGCCGTTATCTGACGGACGATCCGCACGAAGGCGCAAGCAAGGTGTGCCTTGCGTGGCTTCGGCGCACTACGGCTTCGCTTCGGTAGTAATCAATTGGGCGACAGCGCATTTTCGGGTAGAATGGTATCGGGTCTAGTGTAGTGAATTGTAATTGAGGAAGTGTCAATAGCGGCGGAAAACAGCGACTGACACAAGCGAAGCGAAGACGTGTCTGTCCCTGCTTTCCGCCACGTAGGAAGAAGCCTTCGGAGTCGAGGTGAGAATCATGGAGAAAGCAATTCGTCAGAAGGTGGTGATAGCACCCGGGGGGCAGGTTGTCCTTCAATCGGACGAATTGCCTTCTGGTGCAGAAGCGGAAGTCATCGTTTTGGTGCGCTCCGACCAACCCACACGAAAGTCATACGCATCGCTATTTGGCTCGGGTAAGGGGGCATTTGCCTCCGCAAAGGACGTGGACGATTTCATTCGCAAGGAGAGGGACAGTTGGGACGACTGACTGACCTTCTTGGGCAGAGGGTATACCTCGACACAAACATCGTCGTGTACGCTGTCGAAGGCGTCCCCGAATTCGCTCCCGCTGTTAGAGCGTTTCTTCGTTGTGTCGATTCCGAAGAGATACACGTTGTCACAAGCCTCCTCACTCTTGCCGAAGTCCTGGTGAAACCTAAGCGCGATGCGAACAACGCTCTGGTAACGGCCTACAAAGAGTTTCTTTCTCCCACTGCGTCACTGACGCTTTCGCCTATTTCGTGGGAAGTGCTTGACTCCGCCGCTTCCATTCGCGCAGAAAGGCGAGTGAAATTGCCAGATGCTATCCACTTGGCAACTTGTTGCCTTGAGGGATGCAGTTCCTTGCTGACCAATGACAGTACGCTTGCGATCCAGGATGTCTGTCGCGTCGTCCTGTTGTCTGACATTGCCGGCGAGTAACCTAAGAGCGCAGCCCCCCAGATGAAGCAAGGATAGTCATTCGTTATGAAGGCCCGGTTTCTTTTGCTAGGTCTTGACGGAGCCGAACCCTCCCTTGTCGAGCGCTGGATGGAAGAGGGCCGGTTGCCGAATCTGGCGCGCATGCGCAGGCAAGGCGCGTATATGCGGTGCTCGAGCGTGACTCCGCCGGTCACGTACCCCGCATGGACGACGTGCGTCACCGGCGTCAATCCAGGAAAGCATGGTATTTTCGATTTCACGGAAATGGTCCCCGGTTCCTACGCGCTGCGCTTCGTAAACAGCACATTTCGCCGCGTGCCCGCGTTGTGGAACATCCTCTCCGACGCAGGCAAACGCGTGTGCGTGCTGGGCGTGCCGGGAACGTATCCGCCGGAAAAGGTCAACGGAATTATGGTCGCGGGTTTCGATTCGCCCGTAGCCACGGCGGTGGAACGGTCATCGGTTTATCCTGCGTCAATCTACGATACGGTGAAGGACTGGCGCTATGCCGATTTTCAGGAGCACGACATCGGTCCTGGCTGGCACGCGATGGCGCTGGCGAGGTTGTTGGAGGGCATCGCGACCAAGGAGCGCATCGCGACCACGCTGTTGGCGCGCGAGCCGTGGGACTTCTTCATGATCGTCTTCGGGGAGGCGGACACGGGCTCGCATCACTTTTGGCTGTTTCACGATCCCAATTCGCCACGTCATAAGCCGGGGCCACAAGATGCGATACGGCAGATCTACGAGCGGCTCGATTGCGCCGTTGGATCGATCGTGAAAGTAGCCGGCGAGGACGTTGTAGTGGGCATCTGCTCGGACCATGGTTTTGGCGGGGCAGGCGACGGTGTTGTGCATCTCAACAACTGGCTCGCGGAGCAAGGCGAGTTGCGGTTTGCGCCACAACGCAGCGGTGGACTCAAACGCGCGGCGTTGTCGTTGGTGCCTCCGCGTTTTCGGGGATTGTTGTTTCGGAGGTTCGGTGCGATGGCCGCGCGTGCGGAAAGCGCATCGCGTTTCTCCGGGATCGATTGGAGCGGCACGCGCGCGTGGTCAGATGAACTGAACTACTTTCCATCGATCCGCGTTAACCTGCAAGGGCGCGAACCTAAGGGTCAAGTCGCGCCACAGGATTACGAGTCGTACTGCAAAGACCTGTGCGCGCGCCTGGAGCAGTGGCATGTTGTGCGCAAGGCGTGGCGGCGCGAAGAACTGTACGACGGTCCGTATATCGATCGCGCGCCGGATATCATTCTCGAGCTTGCGATTGAGAATGGGTATTCGTACACGTGCTTGCGAAGCAGAGGTGGCCCGGCATTCCGGCGGCTAACGCCGGATGAGCACATGGGAGGGAAAGAGCGCGGCACAACAGGAGTTCATCGCTCGCACGGGATTCTGTTCTTGTCTAAACCGACCGTGGTGGGCGCATCGAAACTGGAGGACGTCGCGCCGACGGTGCTGGGTGAGCTTGGAGTGGCCTCGCCACCGATGGATGGCACCAGTCTGTTGACTCCAACACAGCCGCTAGCTACACACACCCACGATCGCGCGCAGGAAGTCTATTCCCCCGAGCAGGAGCGCCGGATCGAACAGCGCCTGCGCGACCTTGGATATTTCGAATGACCCCTTAGAGGGTTCTGCGACTGCCCTCGGCAAGCGGTGTCCCGTATCTTCTTCATGTAACAGCCGCCGCCCTCGCAAGTTTGCTCATGATCAAAGTGGACCCCCGCCGCCCAGTGGCGACGAGGGTCCAAGGAGTTGACGAAGACTCTACCGGGCCTGGATCAGCCAGCCGTCCAAACCGAAGTAGAAGCCTGTTGAGGCGGCGTTCTTGCCGACATTCTTCACGGTCAATTTGTGCTCGCCCGCCTTCAGCGAGACTTCAGGGAGCAGTTTCTCACGGTTGGAGATGCTCGGATTGAACTGGTCGACAGTCTCACCCGTGGGCGTACCGTCAATTTCGTACTGGAAGATGCCGTAATCATGCGAGCGCGTGTACAGGATCGTCAGCTCGTAGGTGCCGTCCGACGGAACCGTGAAGGGGATGGTCAAAACCTGACCTTCGGCCTGGGGCGTCCAGAACAACTGCGCCCCGCTGCTCCAGCCGCCGTCTTGCTTCTGGATGGGGCCAGCGGTTGCCGAAGCGTTCGGAATGGCGGCTTCCGCTTCGACAATCTTCGTGTAGTCATAATTCAGGCGCGCGTACCCGACGGGAATCGGCGCATACGGTACGTGCGGTTCCTTCTGATACCAGAACGCAACCGAAGAGAAATCGTCGGCGCGTTCCCCGTATCCGGAGAGTTGTTTCCCATTCTGATCGAGAACGGGTCCCACGTGTTCAATTTCCGCGCGCAGCGACTTGCTGAAAGTGATTGGATCGGCGAGGTGCCATCGATAGACCGACGTGCGGTTGCCGCGCTGGAATCCTTCAAAGAGGAGCGCGCCGTAGAACGCACCCGCCTGAACACGGAAACCCCAGCCGTCGCAGAAGTAGTCTTCGGTGCCGGTGCCGCGCATGCTTGGCTCTTTCTCGCCGTCAATGTAGAAGAAGTCATCGCCTTCACCGAACCAACTTGCCGTGTTCTGGCGGCAGTTGAGCACCGTGCCGACATAGTGGCCGCGGCCCTTGATGTCCGCAAGCAGATAGCGCTGGCCCATCGTGGCGGGGAATTCCTGGCGGTACATGGCATGAAAATACGCGGTGTTGCGGTGGAGCTTCGGCACTTTCATCCAGT
>JAIBAQ010000117.1 GCA_019695095.1 Candidatus Hydrogenedentota bacterium | reverse complement strand
GACCAGAGACTAGGTGCCTACGAAGTCGCCGTGACAATTGGGGTAGCACCATAAACGCAAGAACCTTGGGCGCAACGGTAAGTCAACAGCGCATAGGTATCAGATTGTGCCGCCGAGGACACGGTTGCGCTTCTGATGTTTGGGAACGGCATAAGCTTATGACGCAAGCCTTGTTGGGTTCATAATCCAAAAGTCGTCGGCATCAATCCCAAACATTTTCTTAACTGAATCACAACTTTCTGCGAAGTAATAAACTGCGAAGTAATAAACACGTGAGTCCTGTGAAGTAGTGGTATAATGGCGCGATGAGGGTTGAATCGGCTTTCAAGCGAGACGATACGTGTTGTTTGCGGCAAGCGTCTGCCGCTCCAGTCGCAGAGGCGCGCTCAACGCATTAAGAGTGAAGTCGCACAAATCTAATTGATCCGTTGCTGCCTAGGGTCGACCAAAAAGAGCACCTCCGAAGTCCGAAGATGACTTCAACCGCTTCTGCACAAATCCGTGCATTAGGGGGAGTCCGACTATGGAGAATCAGCGCAATGGCAATGAACCTCCAATCCCACGCAGGAAGCTCAGATGGACCTCAGTGCTGCGGAAGCCTCTCGTGCTGGCGGTCGGCGCAATGGTCGCCATATTTGCGTTGGATTCGCTTACTCCACGAGGATATGCGGAATGGCTACTGTACCTGATTCCGCTGTCCTTGACTTGGGGGGCTCGCAACCCGCGAAGCACATTGTGGGTTGCTAGCGCCTGCACCGCCCTCATGTGGTTGGGAATGCTTTCTTCGCCAGCAACCATCCGCCCGGATCTTCCGTCTGTCAATCTTCTGTTGGGCTGCGTGGCGCTGTGGCTAGTAGCCTGGTTACTCATAGCGGCTCGTAAACTTCAGGACGAGACTGTCTGCGGATTACAGCGGCGCGAAAGTCAGCAACAGGCCGTGGCAGAGCTCGGCTGCGCAGCGCTGACCGGAATGCCGCTTCCGGATCTTCTCGACCAGGCTGTGCGGGTCGTGAGCGGCATGCTCGATGCGGAGTACTGTAAGGTCCTTGAGCTACTTCCCGGCGGCGGAGAGTTCGTGCTTCGTGCGGGGTTTGGATGGGCCGAAGGAACGGTGGGGCAGGCCCGGGTGGGAACAGGCCAGGAGTCTCAGGCGGGATATACATTACTTTCCGGGAAACCTGTAGTGGTGACGGACCTCGACGCTGAAAACCGGTTTGCGCACCCGGCCCTGCTGAATCGCCATGCGGTGAAGGGCGGCATGAGCGTGATCATCGGTTCGCCTAGCGCTCCGTTCGGGGTGCTGGGTGTGCATACGAAACAGCATCGTGTGTTCACGCAAGACGACATCCAGTTCGTACAATCCATTGCCAACATCATTGCGGGGACCCACACCGCCGAGCGCACCCTCGCTTCCCTACAACAAGCACAGACACTGCTCAAACGGACGGAGGAGATATCCAAGGTTGGGAGTTGGGAGTACGACGTGGCAACGCGCCGAATCGTGTGGACGGACGAGGTCTATCGCATCTACGGCGTAGACCGCCGTGAATATGACCCAAACGATATTGAAAGAGATATCTCATTTTACGCGGAGGAAGACCAAGCAACGATTGAGGAAGCGTTTCGCCGCTGCGTGGAAGCCGGCAAGCCCTACGAGCTGGAACTCGGCTTCACAAATGCCAGTGGCGAAAGGATGTGGATACGCACGACGGGACAAGCGGAGTTAAAGGACAACCGTATTGTCCGTATCTTCGGCAACTTCTCGGATATTACTGAACGAAGACTTGCTCAGAAGACGCTCCAGATGATCGAGGCGGAGAATCGGACCATACTCGAGTCCCTCACAGAAGGTGTTCTCCTTCTTGACAGGCACGGCCGGGTAATAAGGCTGAACAATGCGGCACAAGATCTGTTGGGCATGACGCATGAAGAACTCACAGATACTTCTCTCGACCCATTTCAACGAGCTCAATGCAGCGACGGGACCCCTCTTCCTTTTGATGAGCAGCCGTGGAAGCGCGCGATCAAGACTGGCGCTACGGTCCGCGATATGGAGATGGGCATCCCCCGGGCCGACGGAACGATAGTATGGCTCTCGGCAGGAGCTCAGCCCGTGCGGGACGACGAAGGGTCTACCATCGGTGCCGTTGTGTCGCTCTTTGATATTTCCGAGCGCAAGCGGACGCTGGAGGCACTGAGAGACAGCGAAGAGCGTCTGAGGCTTGCTCAGAAGGCTACCAACGACGTCGTCTGGGACTGGGACATTCTCCATGATTCACAGCGTTGGAGCGAGTCGGCGGCAGTTGTTTTCGGTTGGACGGACATAGTGGAAAAGCCACAGACGGTCTCCTGGTGGGAGGATCGAGTCCATCCGGAAGATCGGCAAAGGGTCAAGGCCGGCTTCTTTGGCGTTGTGGAGGATCCTGCGGGTACTTACTGGGATGACGAGTATCGCTTTCAGAGAGCCGACGGAAGCTACGCGGACGTCATTGACCGGGGATTCATCATGAGGAACACGGCGGGTGAAGCCGTGCGCGTGGTTGGTGCCATGCTTGATATTACGTCGCGCAAGCGGGCGGAGGAGACAATTGCACGCCAATCGGCGGAGATTGCCTCATACTACGATAACGCCCCCATCGGCTTGGCCGTACTGGACCGAGAGCTTCGGTTCGTCCGAATAAATGAGCGGCTTGCGGAAATGAATGGGATACCAGCGAAAGCTCATCTGGGCAGAACAATAGGGGAGACCGTTCCTTCTCTGGAAGCCAAGGTCAGGGAAGTCATTTCGGAGATCATCAGAACCGGTCATGGGATTAGCGACATAGAGTTCTCCGGCGAGACTGCCGCTGCGCCCGGCGAATTACGGACATGGCGCGAAGATTGGTTTCCCATGAGAGATGACGGGGATCCGATAGCGGGTTTCATGGTTGTAGTCCAGGACATTACAGAACGCAAGCGGGCCGAGGCGGCTCTCCACGAATCCGAGGAGAGACTCAGTCTAGTGATCGAAGGCAGCGAACTCGGGTACTGGGACTGGAACATTGCTACCGGTGAGGTGCGACGAAATGCCCGATGGGCGGAAATGCTAGGCTACACACCTGAGGAACTTCAGTTTACGGTCCGGAATTGGATCGACCTTCACCATCCCGATGACCGGGCGAGCGCCTGGCAATCCATCCAGGACCACTTGGCAGGTCGGACTTTGGCACATCGCATGGAATATCGAATGCGGACCAAAGACGGCGGGTATAAGTGGATTTTGGACCAGGCGAGAGTTGTAGCGTACGATGCTTTCGGAAAACCGCTACGAATGAGCGGCACCCACACCGACATCACAAATCGCAAGGAAGCGGAATTGGCTTTGCGCCGGTCGGAGTTGAAATATCGCCGGCTTCACGAATCCATGACTGACGCGTACGTGCTGGTTAGCATGGCGGGGCACATCAAGGAATGGAACAGGGCATTCCAAGAGATGCTGGCGTATTCGGGAGACGAGCTTAGTCATATGCCATATGTAAGCATTACGCCAGACAAGTGGCGCGATTGCGATCGACGCATTGTCGAGGAGCAAGTCATGGTCCGCGGCTACTCTGACGTGTATGAGAAAGAGTACCGGCGCAAGGACGGTACGATTTTCCCGGTGGAGTTGCGCACCTTCCTGATTCGCGACGAGGCGGAACAACCGGAGGGTATGTGGGCCATCGTGCGTGATATCACGGAGAGGAAGCAGACGGAAAACAGGATCAGGGAGTCGCGGCAGCAAGCGCGGCTTCTTGCCCGCCGTCTGTCTGAGTCCGAAGAGGCTGAGCGAAAGAGACTCGCGCGGGAATTACACGATCAAGTTGCCCAATCCATCTCAAGTATTGGCGTCAATCTTGGTTATGTGAGCGCAAAGGTCCCCGCGGACGTATCGGCAGACATTACTGCGAAGATCGAACAGAGTCTGGACATGGTGGAGCAGACGGCTCGAAATATCCGGAACATGATTGCGCAATTGCGCCCGCTGGTACTCGACGATTACGGACTTTTGGCTAGCCTGGAATGGCTGGCGGAGCAGTCTCGTCAGTGCATGGGAATATCTATTGGGGTTTTTGGAGAACTTCCCGAGCCGAGGCTGGAGAGGGATGTTGAGACCGCCTTCTTCCGGATAGCGCAGGAGGCTCTTGCCAATATCGGAAAGCACGCGCGCGCGTCACAGGCAACAATCAGCATCAGTCGAAGCAAAGGTCAAATTCGCATGACAGTCACAGACGACGGCTGCGGCTTTGATTCGCACAGTGTGTCTTCGGCCAGGGAACCCGGGCATATAGGACTGATCAGTATGCGTGAGCGGGCTGAGTCGATCGGAGGGATACTGCGCATTGCATCCGAAATCAACAAAGGGACCACGATAAGCGTTGATTTTCAGGAGAAACCCGAATGCCACTGAGCGTGATTCTTGCCGATGACCATGCCGTGATGCGAGACGGGCTGCGGCTAATCCTGGAGAATCAGGAAGGCATCCGTGTGGTCGGTGATGCCGGTGACGGATACGCGGCGGTCACCCTGGCAAAGGAACACCAACCGGACATCGCTTTGCTGGATGTGACGATGCCGAATCTGAACGGCATCGAAGCAGCCCATAGAATTCGCGAGGTGAGTCCTCGAACACGAGTTGTCATTCTTTCGGTACACGATACGTCCGAGCACATCTTTCGTGCACTCGAGGCAGGGGCCATGGGCTATCTGCTGAAAGAGTGCGCCGGGCGGGAAGTCGTAAAGGCGGTGCGCGAACTGATGGCCGGGCGCCGCTACCTGAGCCAGACGATTGCCGAAACCGTCTTGGACGACTACATTCGGCGGCGGGGATCCGAGGCGGATAGTTCCCCTCTTGCCTTACTCAGCAGAAGGGAGCGCGAAGTACTGCAGCTAGTGGTGGAAGGCAAGTCCAGCAAGGAAATTGCCGCCATCATCCATTGCTCGCCTAAGACCGTCGACACCCACCGCAGCCATCTCATGCGGAAACTCAACGTCTCTGATCTTCCCACCCTCATCCGCTTTGCTATTGCCCACGGCCTCATTCCTGCACCCTGACTGGCGTGCACATCTACTTACCCGGCAAGTCTTTGGCATGTCTGTGTCTGTAGCAAAGGGAATTCATAGAGCGCTGGCCCGTTCTTAGTAAGCAAATCCTCATCCGAAATCACGCGATCTCCTGATGGCCGGGTACCTCTGCTTGAGGCAGGATATGAATGTGTCGTGACTGCGAGTTAAGGATGCAGGAAATGCGGGGTGACCCTGCTCGGAGGACCGAATCATCGGCAAGCGTGCCCACATTCGGGTTGCCGATGATGAGGAAGACTTCCGAAATCAGTTCGCCGTGATGATTCGACATGCAGGCTGCGAAGTCACAACAGCCAGCTGCGGCGATGAAACCCCGCAGATTGCGGTGCGGACAAGAAGGTGCGCCTTTCCAGTCGAACTCGTAATCGCCGATCTACTGATGCCGGGAATGAACACCTTAGAGTTGGTGGACGGGCTGAAGAAGAGAAGCGCCGGAAATCGTGGTGACGGGCTGTGCGGACAACTGCGTACTCCAGGAGTTGGTCCATATGAAGCCGTCCATTCTGATCGTTGATGATAACGAGCAAGTTCTCGTTTCTTTGGCTACGTGGCTGGGAGCGCTGTTTCCCGGGTGTTCGTTCTTCACTGCGAGGAGTGGCGAAGAAGCCGCCGAGATAATCAGCGACATAAAACCGGTAGTTGTGCTGATGGATATCTGCATGCCTGGATGGAGCGGATTCACCACCATTCGTGAGATCCGACGCGCCTACGAGGCATTGGACGTAATTGTGCTGACCGCACACGATGACAACCACTACAGGCGGGAAGCAGAAGAGGCCGGGGCACGGGCATACGTGCTTAAGGATGAGGCACCGCGCAAATTACCGACTCTGTTGAAGCAAGCCTTGTGTCAATGGATCTTCGAAACGACGAGACAGGCATAGCATCTTAAACGGATGCAATTACGAGGGAGGCAACATCAGCATTGCATGTGAGCCTATTGACGATTTAACACCTGAAATACTATGAGCGCTGAAAGAGTCCGGGCACGTCCTTTGAAGAAGGCGAGATGAACTCATCTGAACAGAAGAATTGCCGTAAGTGTTTTGAGAAAGCGGAGACCCTCCCCGCCCGTATAATTCCCTGGTCATTAATCGCCGCAGTTGGTGCAGCAGCTACTGTCCTCGTGGCTTTCGGTTACCTCTTTTCCCACTGTGCTCGTTGTTCCATGGGGCCGCATCAGGTCGAACAACCGCGCTCGGTGGGGCACCAGAGTGCCAGCCAAATCGCTAAATGCCGGGTTGAAGTCGCTGCTGATGGCTGGGTCCTTGGCGCGTATTCAGCCATGCTGCTCCCCATACAGGAGTGGCTGGAAGGAACAGATTCGGAAGAATCCAAGCTTCAGATTCTCTACCGGATGCAGATGTGTCGCAACTATGTAGCCTATTCTGCGATCTACTTCCTCCACCCAGAAGTTAACGTACGCGGCGCTCTTGTGCTCGCTTATGGCCAGCCCGTACCCGATTCCCCTAGATTGCCCGACGCTGAAGTCGATCAGACAGAAGTCGGCGCGGGTCCACGGCGCATTGGCCTGTATCTCATCATTGCAGCCCTTGCCTTGGCAATTGCCGTCGGTACCTTGTTCTATGTTGTCTTGCGGCGAAAGGTAAAGTCGCTCGCACTCCACCAGCGCGAATTGGAGTGGGACAAGGACGCCAGAGAGGTCGAGTTCCAAACCGAGAGAGAATACCGACAAGGCCAGCTTCGCGAACGTGAAAGAAGGTATGCCGAACTCGTAGAGAATGCCAACAGCGCGATTATTCGATGGAAGTCCGATGGCACAATTACCTTCTTCAATATGTTCGCGCAAGAATTCTTCGGCTATCGCGAGGATGAGGCGTGCGGAAAGAGCGTAGCCATTATAGTGCCTAGGACCGAGTCTACAGGCAGAGACTTGAGCAATCTTATCGAAGATATTGTGAGGAGGCCCGAGCGCTACTTTAAGAACGTCAATGAGAATGTCCGCCGGGATGGCAGCAGGGTGTGGATGGCATGGACCAACAAGCCGGTTTTCGACTCGGAGGGGAACGTGACAGAAGTGCTCGCCGTCGGAACTGACGTCACGGATCGAGTAAGAGCGGAAGAACAACTACGCATCCTCAACTCCGAACTAGAGCGCACAGTCGCCCGCCGGACGGCCGCGCTTCAATTTGCCAATCAGGAGTTGGAGGCCTTTGCGTACTCGGTCAGCCACGACCTGCGTGCGCCACTGCGCGCCATCGACGGCTATAGCAAGATTCTGCTTGATGACTATTCTGATCGGGTAGACGAGGATGGCCGATTCTTGCTTGTCCAAGTCAGAGACTGCGCCAAGGAGATGGGATTGCTTATTGACGACTTGCTTGCGTTCAGCCGCATGAGCAGACAGAACTTGGTGCTGCAGGATCTGAATATTGAGGCCATGGTGAGACTGGTTTTCCAGGAAGTCACGGACGGATGTCCTGATCGCGTGGTGCGACTTGATTTACGTCCGCTTCCACCAGCCCGGGGCGATAAAGCCATGGTGCGGGAAGTTCTGCGCAACCTTCTCGGTAACGCTGTGAAGTTCACGCGCCCGCAAGCTGAAGCCGTCATCGAAGTGACGGGCAATAGGCATGACAGTGAGGTCATTTATCGCGTCCGCGACAATGGCGTCGGGTTCGATGAACGGTATTCGGACAAGCTTTTCAACGTGTTTCAGCGGTTGCACCGAAGCGAGGAATATGAAGGTACCGGTGTGGGCCTGGCTTTAGTGCGTCGCATCGTGGAAAAGCACGGTGGTCGGGTCGGGGCAGAAGGCGACGTCGGCAAGGGTGCGGCATTCTGGTTCAGTCTGCCGCTCGGGAATGGAGGTCCGGAAGATGTCTATTAACAGACCTGTCGAGATTCTTCTCGTTGAGGACAATCCACGCGACATCGACTTGACTCTGCGGGCCATGAAAAAGCGGAATCTGGCCAACAGAGTCTTTGTGGTCAGGGACGGAGCTGAGGCTTTGGACTATATCTTCGCACGAGGCCAATACGCGGATAACGGCCCAAACGACACGCCGAAGGTGATACTTCTCGATATAAAACTTCCGAAAGTCGATGGTCTCGAAGTACTGCGGCAGATCAAGTCCGACGAGTCAAAGAAGAGTATTCCAATCGTTGTACTAACGTCTTCGCGCGAAGAGAGAGATGTAGTCGAGAGCTACAAGCTGGGCGTTAATAGCTATATCCAAAAACCTGTTGATTTTGACAAGTTCCTCGATTGTGTTGGGGGACTCGGCTTGTATTGGCTTTTGTACAATCAGGTTCCGGGCTGCTAAGAGACGAAAGCGAAAGTCTTTACAGGAGCCATTATGAATCACGTCAAAACAGGGACGACCTCTTTGCCGACTGTGGGCAGCCGCAAGAAATTGCGGGTATTGATCCTTGAAGACGTTTCCAGAGACGCCGACCTGGTCGCACGCGAACTGCGGCGCGTAGTCGCTTCGTTTGAAAGCCGGCACGCGGCGACGCGAGAAATGTTCCTGGAAGCGTTGGATGTTTTCCGCCCAGACCTTGTCCTTTCCGACTACACTATGCCCGGGTTCAATGGAATAGAAGCATTGCAGTTGGTCAAGGAACGCGCGCCAAGCACTCCCGTCATCATTGTTACCGGATCGATTAGCGAGGAGGTCGCTGCTGAGTGCATCAAGGCGGGAGCGGACGACTACGTCCTCAAGGAGAACCTTAAGCGTCTTGGCCCGGCCGTCCATCAGGCGATGGAACGAGCGCGTCTCCGCCAGGAGAATGCCGCCGCGGAACGCGAACTGGAGCAAGCCGCGCGCGAGTGGCGCATTACGTTCGACGCCATGAGCGATGCCGTGTGTGTAGTTGACGCTGAAGGCCGGCTCCTGCGCTGTAATGAGGCCATGTCGAGACTTTTCAACAGACCGCTTTCGGAGATTCTAGGGCGTCATTGTTTTGAAGTCGTTCACGGGACCTGTGCCCCTGTCGCCAATTGTCCCTTTGAATGCGCAAGGCACACCAAACGCAGAGAAACCATGGAGTTCCAGGCGAAGGATCGCTGGATTCAAGTAACCGTGGACCCGTTGCTGGACAAGGAGGGATCTTTTTGCGGCGCCGTTCACGTGATGACGGATTTGACGGATCGCAAACGCACGGAAGGCACGCTGCTATTGCACGACCGCCGCATGAACGCGTTGCTTGAGCTGAACCGGCGCAGCAGCGCATCGCCCCAGGAGCTTGTCAATTTCGCCGTCGAAGCTGCTGCCGTCTCTCTCGACAGCCCGTGTGCATTTGTCGGAACGCTAAGTCCTGATGAAAGGACCCTGACATATCACGCATGGTCTAAAGATTTCATGGATCGATGCGCAGGGCCGAGCAATTCGATGGTTTTCCCAAGTGTCGAAATCGGACCATGGGCTGAGGCCGTACGTGAGCGGAAACCAGTGGTCGTCAATGATTGCACAACACACCCCCACTTTAAGCGCGTCGACCAGGAAGGCAATGTGACGTTCACGCGACAGTTGTGTGTGCCGGTACTTGAGGGAATGCGAATTGTAGCAGTAGGCGCCGTCGCCAATAAGGCTACGGACTACACGGAGACGGATGCCGCCGCTCTTGAAGCGCTTGTCGGCGAAATGTGGCACCTTCTTCGGCATATGCAGGAGGAGGCCGCTCTTGAGCGAAGTGAGGCCAATCTCGATGCGGCGCAACGGCTCGCCCGCATGGGTAGCTGGGACTATGACTTTCGGACAAATGCTCACTGGTGCTCGAAGGAAATGAGCGCCATTTGCGAGATGGCGCCCGCTGACGGAATGGACACGTTGGAGAGCCTGCTTTCTTTAATTCATCCCGAGGACCAGGTCCAAGCGAGAGCAGACATTGAGTGGGCCCGCCAGAACCGAACGGATTGCGCGCTGGACTGCAGGCTTTGTCTCCCGAGCGGGCGAGAGAAGGTGGTCCATGTCAGGGCGCAGACGTTAAGCGCGGATGACGGCAGTCCGCTAAGGTTCATGGGCATTGTTCAAGACATTACGGCGGCTAGGCAGATTGAGAGGGAGCGCACGCGCTTGGCCTTGGCGATTGAGCACGCGGCGGAGGCCGTGGTCATCACGGACCTTCAAGGCGTCATCCAGTACGTGAATCCCGCCTTTGAACAGTTCACAGGATACAGCGCTTGGGAAGTCGTCGGTCAGAACCCACGCATACTGAAAAGCGGTGAGCAAGACGATGCCTTCTACCGAAGTCTCTGGGATGCCATTTCAACTCGGGGTCTGTGGAAAGGACGCTTCGTGAACCGCCGAAAGGACGGAAGCCTATATACGGAGGATGCCACCATATCGGCGGTACGCGACCCTTCTGGGAGAATAATCAATTATGTGGCTGTGAAGCGCGACATTACGGAGGAACTCCGGAAAGAAGAACGTCTGCTCCAAGCCCAGAAGATGGAGGCTATAGGTCAGTTGGCTGGAGGCGTGGCTCATGACTTTAACAACATCCTTCAAGCCATCATCGGGTACGTCGCCATGCTGCAGGATCGTGTGGAAGAAGAGTCTCCTCTTCACGAGTTCGCCTGCGAAATCGGGGATGCCGCTGAACGCGCGAGCGGCCTGACGCGTCAATTGCTGGCATTCAGCCGCCGCCAAGTCCTTCAGGCCGAGGACGTGGATCTCAACGATGTCGTCCGTGACTTAATGAAAATGATCAAACGCGTTATTGGAGAAGACATTAAAATCCATGTGACCGAGGGCTCTGAACTCGCCTCGATTCACGCCGACCGCGGCCAAATAGAGCAGATACTGCTAAACCTGTGCGTCAACGCCAGAGACGCCATGCCAGAAGGTGGTACGCTGGAGGTCGAGACGAAGAATGTCATTCTCGATGACGAGTATTGCAGCCGGCATAATTGCGCGAATCCGGGATGTCATGTCCTGCTCAGCGTCACAGATACAGGCTGCGGCATGGATAAGGCCACTCTCGAACGCATCTTTGAACCGTTTTTCACGACAAAGGAACTGGGACGGGGAACTGGACTTGGACTCGCGACCGTCTATGGCATCGTGCGGCAGCATAACGGAATTATTGAGGTATATAGCGAGCGGGGACAGGGTTCCACCTTCAAGGTCTACCTGCCTTCGGTAGACCGAGAGGCGTCTTTCGTAGAAGACAAAGATGAGGCAAATCCTGAGGTGGGTGGCACGGAGACAATTCTCCTGGCCGAAGATGACCCCGCGCTCCAGCGACTCGCGCAACGGATTCTGGAGGCTGCGGGATATAGCGTGCTAATTGCGAACAATGGCGAGGAAGCCCTGGAAGTCTTCGAGGCCCACAAAGAGCACGTTGACCTTGCTCTTCTTGACGTGGTGATGCCCAAAGCCAGCGGCCTTGCGACCTACGAAATTCTAAAGGTACGCAAGCCGGGTCTACGATTCCTCTTTTCAAGTGGGTACAGCACCAGTACGGTCCACGTGGAGTTTCTGCTGAGCAAAGGGATTGAATTCCTCCAGAAGCCTTACTCACCCAAGGTGCTCCTTCAGAAGATCCGTTTAGTATTGGACGCTCATCTTTCCGATCCCGAAGGCGAACAGAATTCTGAAAAGGAAACGACGCCATGAGGACCACGAAGTCACGCGACGTGGAGCGGAGTAAGGGTTCGCGGCAAGTCGATGTTCTCATCGCAGACGACGATAGCCTGCTTCTGAAGATGCTGTCACGTGAATTGATTGACAAGGGCTTTACGTGCTCTACCGCTATTGACGGCCATGAAGCATTGACCTTGCTTTTAGGGGAAGACATCGACGCGGCATTAATTGACCTGGACATGCCCGGACTCGATGGGTTTGGCGTGCTCGCGGCGATTCAACAGCAAGAGATTAATACAATTCCTATCGTTCTGACAGGGACAGGAAATGTCTCGGCCGCTGTAAAAGCGATGAAACTGGGTGCCTTCGACTTCCTTGAGAAGCCCTGCAATCCCGAATTGCTCGCTCATGCCATTCGCCGCGCACGAGAGTATCGAGAGGCCAAAGTGGCGTGGCGGCGTATGAGAGACCTGGCCGAGGAGTGGCAGGCCACCTTTGACGCTTCCCCTGATCCCATAATTGCGCTCGACTTCGCGGGACGCATCATTCGATGCAACCGCACAGCAGCAAACATCGCCGGGGTCGACGTGAACCTGCTCAACGGTCGCAAGTGCCATGAGGCCTTGTGCGGTACGCCACATTCTCTGGCTGAGTGCCCATTCACGCATCACCTCCAAGCCGCTGGTCCACTCTCCACGGAACACGACATGTGGAACGGTGTCTTCGAATTCTCGTCCGCGCCTCTTTTACGCAACGACGGCGAAGCATGGGGCTGTCTTATCGTTGCGCGCGACAGAATGAGGCATAAACTTGCAGAAAGAGCTCTGAGAGAGAGTGAACAGCGGTATCGCACACTGTTTATGGCTTCACGGGACGCCATCATGACGCTGGAACCTCCTTCGTGGCGCTTTACATCAGCGAACCAAGCGTGTCTGGATGTGTTTGGATGTCGCGAGAAGGCAGAGTTTGTAGCACTCGGACTCGGAGATCTGTCACCTGAGACCCAACCTGACGGACGTCAGTCCGTCGAGATGGCCATGGAAATGATCCAGAAGGCCTTGAACGCAGGGAGTCATTTTTTCGAGTGGCGGCACAAACGACTTGGAGGTGAAGAATTTCCTGCGACAGTTCTCCTGACTCGGACGGACCTTGGCGACCGAACCATCCTTCAAGCTACCGTCAGGGACATTACGGAGCAGAGAAAGCACGCAGACGACTTACGGGAGAGCGAGGAAAAGTTCCGAGTAATGACGAATGCTGCGCAGGATGCGATCCTGATGATGGATGGAGATGGACGAATCACATTCTACAACTCCGGCGCCGAGAGCATCTTTGGTTGGACCGCGGGTGAGGTACTTGGCAAGGACCTTCACGCGCTGCTTGCCCCTGAGCAATACCGGGCTAACTACGAAGCGGGAATGGCACATTTCCGTAACACCGGTCAAGGGCAGGCCGTAGGGAAAACGCTGGAACTGACGGCTCTACGGAAGAATGGTCTTGTGTTCCCTATTGAAATCTCGCTTTCTGGAGTCCAGGTACACGGAGACTGGCATGCCGTCGGTGTCATCCGGGATATTTCTGCCCGAAAACTTGTTGAGCAGAACCTTCAGGATGCCTTGGGGGAATCGTGCGCGCGGGAGCGGCAAGTAGCCATGCTACTGAAGTCGGCGCGGGCTATCCTGGACTGTGAAAGCTTCATCGAATCGGCTCGCCAGGTCTTCGATGCGTGCCGCGAAGTCACCGGTGCTACGGCCGGCTATGTTGCTCTTCTATCAGGAGAGGGAGAGGAGAATGAGGTTCTCTTCCTAGAATCTGGTGGCGCTTTCTGTAGTGTGGACCCTTCCCTTCCCATGCCCATCCGCGGATTGCGCGCTGAAGCGTACCGTCTGAAGTGCCCCGTATTCGAGAATGACTTTAGTCAATCTGAGTGGGTGAAGTTTATGCCAGATGGGCACGTTTCGCTGCGCAACGTCTTGTTTGCCCCGCTCATGCTCAATGATAAGGCCGTAGGTCTGCTGGGGCTGTCAAACAAGGATGGTGATTTCACGGAAGAGGATGCGCGCTTAGCGGCGGCATTTGGCCAACAGGCGTCTGTTGCCTTGAGGAATGTCCGCTCGCGCGATGCATTACGTGCATCCGAAGAAAAGGTCCGGCAGATTGTCGACAACATAAGCCTTGGCGTCTCTCTAATCGGCCCGGACATGAGGATCATTGAAGTCAACCGTAAGATGAGGGAATGGTTTCCAGACGTCGAACCAGGTCAGCTGTCCGTTTCACACAGAGCCGTTGCGGACACGTCAGGCGATGCCGATCCTGCTTCATCTCCCATCGCAGCTACATTGGCGGATGGTCATACGCACGAGGCGACTCTCAGTCTGCATGTCAATGGGGAAACTCGCAGCTATCGTCTTGTTGCGTGTCCTGTTCACAATTCCGAAGGAGATGTAGTGTCGGTGATTAAGATGATGGATGACATCACAGAGAGGCGGCGGCTTGAGCAGGAATTGGGACAAGCACAGAAATTGGAGGCTGTGGGACGTCTGGCGGCGGGCATTGCGCACGAAATCAACACGCCCACGCAGTATGTGGGCGACAACATCGAGTTTCTACGGATTGCGTACGATAACCTCACCGCGCTGATTGAGGTGCTTCGTCGCATGGTAAGTGAGGCATCGTATGGCAGTGTTCCTTCGGAGTCCCTTTCCGAGGCGAAGAACTTGATAGATTCAATGAACTTGGACTATCTCGTCGATCAAATACCGAAGGCAATCGAGCAGTCCATTGAGGGAGTGGGTCGCGTCTCGTCCATCGTTCAGGCTATGAAAGAGTTTTCGCACCCGGGAACCGCTGAAAAGGTGCAAGTTGATCTGAATCAGTGTATCCGAAGCACGGTCACTGTCTCGCGTAACGAATGGAAGTACGTAGCTGACTTGTATACTGAGCTGGATGAAAGCCTTCCTTGCGTACTCTGCCTTCCCGGTGAGTTCAACCAAGTCATTCTCAACATGATTGTAAATGCAGCACATGCCATCGGGGAAGTCGTGGGAGACAAGGCGGAGTACAAAGGCAGGATTACGGTGAGTACCCAGCAAAAAGGCAACTGGGCCGAGGTGCGCATAAGCGACACCGGCGCGGGCATCCCCAAGGACATACTGGGCCGCATATTTGACCCTTTCTTTACGACGAAGGGCGTGGGTCGTGGAACGGGACAAGGACTTGCAATCGCGCGCAACGTAATTGTGGATAAGCACGGAGGAACGATCACCGTCGAAAGCGAGGTAGGGAAGGGAAGTACGTTCATTATACGGCTACCAATCCATGCTCCGCAGGCAGATGTACAGTCAGATGATACAAGCATATTAGACCTTCAGGCACGGGTTCGTTAGGCGGGCTGCATTCAACGATTTACCAGTCGAGTCGCATGAAGATGAATACGGCAAAAGAATCTCGAAAAAGAATACTGTTCGTCGATGACGAGCCAAATATTCTTCAGATGCTTGACCGTCTGCTGCACCAGTCAGATGTCGATTGGATACCAGAGTTCTGCCTAGGTGTGGACGAGGCACTGGCAGTGCTCAAGACAATCCCCTTTGACGCCGTGGTCACGGACATACGTATGCCTGAAAAGGATGGGTTTGAGCTAGTCGCTGCAATGCACGCGGACAATAGTCTTCGCCGAATTCCCGTCATTATTCTCACGGGAGAAGGCGACCGTACATTGAAGCGACGAGCACTGGACTGCGGGGCAACGGACTTGCTGAACAAGCCCGTATCTCGGGAGGACTTGATTGCCCGATTACGCAGCGTCTTGCGCATAAAAGACTACGAAGACCGCCTCAGTGACCAGGTTAAGCTGCTGGACGGCCTTGTCAAAGAGCGCACAAGAGATTTGGAGCGGTCCCATCGTGAGGTGATATGGCGTTTGGCGAAGGCCGGCGAGTATCGAGACGACCAGACGGGAAATCATGTTGCACGGGTGGCATGGTGTTCGTGTTTGCTGGCCGCGGAAATTGGCATGAAACCATGCGATGTGGAACTGCTTCTTCAAACAAGCCCTCTGCACGATATCGGCAAAATCGGAATACCCGACAGCATTCTCCTTAAGCCGGGCCAACTCACTCCTGATGAGCGAGCAGTCATGGAGCGTCATACCCTCATTGGTGAGGACATTCTTCGCCAGCCCCCCAGGGCCTTCGCGCCTCTGAAGGACCATGACGGGGCGCTCTTACTCTCTCTGGCGGGCGGCAACCGACTGCCCATGATTGAAATGGCGTGCGCTGTCGCGCGCCACCATCACGAAAGATGGGATGGGACGGGCTACCCGGACAGTTTGGCACGAGACGCCATCCCCCTCGAGGCGCGAATTGTGGCGCTGGCCGATGTGTACGATGCGCTCATTTCTGAACGCCCCTACAAGAAACCCATTCCTCGTGAAAGGGCCTTGTCGATTTTGAAGGAGGGATCTGGACATCACTTTGATCCCGACCTTGTGCAGATCTTTGTCGCTAATGTCACGAAGATCGATGAGACTTATGTCCGACTTGCCGGACCAAACTCTTATTCCTTCTCAAAGGTTTGAGAGTGATGAAGCACATTCTATTTGTGGACGACGAACCCAATATTCTCGAGGGGTTGCAGCGCATGCTGTTCCCCTTTCAACACGAGTGGCGCATTGGATTTGCCTCTGGCGGACAAGAAGCTCTCGATATTATGCAGCGAGAACATTTCGACGTTATCGTTACGGATATGCGCATGCCGGGAATGGACGGAGCGAAGCTGCTGGAGATCGTCAAGAAACGACAACCCGATGCTATCCGGTTCGTACTGACCGGCCAGTCCGATACAGCAACCCTCTACCGTACGGTAGGAGAGGCCCATCAGTTTCTCACCAAGCCTTGCAAGCCTACATTGCTGAAAGAATGTGTGGACCGCGCTTTCGCCATTAGGGACCTGCTCCAGAGCGATTCGCTGCGGGCTGTAGTGTCTCAGATTGAAAGCCTGCCGCCAATGCCTCAGACCTATGCCAAACTTTGCGAGAAGCTTCGTTCTCCCGATGTTTCAGCTAAAGACGTGGGGCTTCTAATGGAAAGCGATCTCGCGATGACGGCCAAGGTGCTTCATTTAGTGAATTCTGCCTTCTTCGGGTTCAGGCAGCGTGTCTCCAGCGCATCTCAGGCGGTAGCCCTATTGGGATTCGAGACAATTAAAGCGCTTGTGCTGATGACGGGCCTGTTTTCAAATGTGCAGGAAAGGAAGCTACCTTCGGGGTTTTCCTTCGACAGGCTATGGCAACACAGCTTAAAAGTGGGATCCTATGCACAGATGATCGCTCTCGCCGAGAGTGCATCCAAGGATTCAGTCAACGATGCCTACACGGCGGGCCTTCTGCACGATTGTGGAGAACTTGTCCTGGCTGCTGCTTGTCAAGAAGACTTCACTCACGCATACGACTACGCCATGGTCAACGGGGTGCGCCAATCAGAGGCCGAAAAGGAGTTGCTCGGCTGTACGCATGCAGAAATTGGGGCGTATTTGCTCGGAATATGGGGGTTACCCCATCCAATTGTGGAGGCGGTTGCTTATCACCACAGACCAACCGAGTTCATTGGTGCCGGTTTCTCGCCAGTTACGGCGGTGCATGTCGCGGACGCGCTTGCGTGGTCTAACAGCGTCGGGAATGCAGAGTATCCGCTTCCGGAGGTGGATCATGCCTACCTCGCCGGCCTTGGAATGGATGGCAGATATGAGGCATGGCGTGCGGCATGTGAGGCTCTCGATTCAAGAGGAGGGGGGTGAGTAAGTATGGAAGAACGTGTTCTGTTTGTGGACGACGACCCAAACATCCTGGAGGCCTACCAACGAAAATTGCAGCATGCACTCAAGGTTCACACAGCTCAGGGCCCTCACGCAGGATTGAAGCAACTTCTGGAAAAGGGACCCTTTGCGGTTGTAGTGGCGGATATGAACATGCCCCTTATGAATGGCGTCGAATTCCTCGAAAAGGCCAGGGAGCTGGCGCCGGAGACGGTACGCATGATGCTCACCGGAAATGCGGACATCCGAGTAGCTATGGACGCCGTCAATAGCGGCAATGTATTCCGCTTCCTGACGAAGCCTTGCCCTTCCCAATTAATGGGCGAATCGCTCATTGCCGGGATAAAACAGTATCGGCTTGTTATGGCAGAGAAGGAAGTTCTGGAGGGTACGTTGAACGGCGCTGTAGAACTCCTGGTAGAGATCCTTTCTTGGGTCCGCCCGGATGCCTTTGGACGCACACTTCAAGTGCGAAGTACGGTGAAGGACCTAGCAGCGAGACTGAAGGTACCCAATTCGTGGGAATTCGATATGGCGGCAGTGTTGTCCCAGATCGGATATATGGCAATTCCGCAGGAGATTCTTGGGAAGGTAGCCGGGGGCGAACAATTAAACGTCGACGAACAGCAGATGCTCGCCACTATTCCTGCCATCGGCCAAGAACTTCTGCAACACATCCCACGCCTCAACAATGTTGCAAGGATTGTGCTCTACCAAGATAAGCAATACAACGGCGGCGGATTCCCAGGGGACAGCGTGGCTGGCAAAGACATACCACTCGGTGCAAGGGTCCTTAAGGTAGCAATCGATCTCCTGAAGTTGCGTGCTTCAGGCCTCGATAAGCAGGAAGCAATCAACGAAATGGCGCGGCGCGAAGGATGGTACGATCCGCACGTACTCCAAGCAGCTGTCGGGACAGCGACTACGCTGGAAATGCCCGAATCTTGCTGGAGAAGACTTCAGATGCCATTTGCAGAAGTCCGGGCAGGGCTAACTCTGGCCTCGGATATATTGACTGCCGATGGCAGAAAACTCGTGGCGGCAGGGACAGAACTTTCCGAGGCGCTACTCGTTCGTCTGAAAAAATTCGCGGAACTTAAGGGATTGACCGAACCTATAGAAATCAAAATTCGTATCTGACAGGAGACTGGTCTATCTCTGGTGTACCTTCAGATAAGCATTCAATGGCAGATATGAAATATCCTCGGTTCAGTCTCCATTTTCACGATCCGTGTGGCTCGTCAAAAATGATACTCGTTCAGTAGTCGCAAGTTATTGAATTCACAGGTGGTTGTGGCGATTGAAGTTAAGTCGCTCACAACCCAACGAGCGTTTAATCGCGCCCAAAGCTGTCGACAGATTTCCTTTTGACCCACTCACCCCTTAATGGGCACGACAAGG
>JAIBAQ010000116.1 GCA_019695095.1 Candidatus Hydrogenedentota bacterium | reverse complement strand
GAGCCAAGCGAACAGCCTTTTCTCTTGAGTGCCGTAGGCACTGCAGACTCTAGCCTGGGGTGAGATTCGCGTCACCGACGCGAATCGAAACCCCAGGTACCCGCCATAAACTAACAAGAGCCCTGTAGGGGCGAGACTAACTCACACGGTCTGTTTTCCGCGCGCGACAGCGATGCTCATCCCCGCGACCGGTCTCCAACCCCCACCGCCAATGTCATCCTGAGTCCGCCCCCGGCGGACGAAGGATCTGGCTTGAAAATAAGACGACCGCCGATCCCCGAGCGCGGCGCGGTTTACGCCGTGGATTACGAATGACGCACGGCGAGGGCGTGATTATCTCACTTCATTCGTGTGATTCGCGTGATTCGTGGTTGACCTATTCTCAGCCACACTCCGTGTTGTGGCAGGGCCTCCTGATCCGCCGTGGCGGACCACTCCGCCGACACACTTGTCGGCACGCGACCGAATGTCTCCAGTCTCACGCCCCCACGCCTACGAATTCACGTACTGCTCAATCGACTCCCGCAGCGTCTTGAAGATCCACGCGCGCTTGGCATTGTCAGTTTCCAGCAAAGTCATGCGGAATCCGTCATGCGTACACTGGAAGCCCGTCAACGGCACCACCACAATACCCGTCGCCCCCATGAGGTAATAGACAAACCGCTTGTCCGGAGCGACATTCTGAACCAATGCCTCGATACGCTCACGGATTACCGGGTTTTCGATATGCAACGTCTGATTGTTGTTGAGAACGCCCGGCTTGAACATGACTGTAAAGTAGAACGCCCCGCCCGGCTTGTTACAAATCACCAAATCGCAGTCCGCAAACGCCTTCATGGCTTCATCCGCGCGCGCATCGAACATCGCTTCACGGCGTTCCAAATGCGGAATGAACCGAGGATCGCCCATCACCTTGGGAATCGACATCTGAGGCAGCGTCGTCGACGACACCTCCAGCCGCTTGGCCGCAAGCAGACTGTTCACATACGTTGCGAAATTCTCATCCCTGCCCTTGTTCAGAATCTCGAGCCAACCGCAACGCGACCCCGGCCACGGATACTCCTTGCTGATTCCCCGCATCGCAATCGCGGGCACGTCCCCAATCCATTCGCTCATGTGCAGCCGCGGCTCGCCGTTGTACACAATGTGCACGTAGATTTCGTCGGCGATCATGAACAGCTTATGCTCGCGCGCGATCTGCGCGATCTCCTCCAATAACTCTTTGGGATAAACCGCCCCCGTCGGGTTGTCCGGCGAAAGCAACAAAATACCCGCGATCGAATCGTTGTACTTGACCTTGTTCCGGATATCGTCCACATCCGGCATCCACCCGTTATACGGATCGAGATTGTACGTTACGTGGTTATACCCGGAATGCGCCGCCTCCGCGCTCGAATGCGTGCTGTATGCCGGCGACGGTCCCAAAATACGCGCCTCGCGCCGAAGAAACCCATACACCTTGGCCACCGCGTCGCCCAGGCCGTTGAAGAACATGATGTCATCCGTCGTGATGCGTACGCCCCCCGGCCGGGCATTCACATGCGACGCCAAAAACTCGCGCGTCTCCGGCACACCCGCCGTGTCGCAATACGCCCACGACGTCGGATTGTCCACCAAATCACGGACGATTTCCCGAATCCAGTCCGGAACGGCCTCTCCCTTTTGCACGGGGTCGCCGATGTTCTCCCAGGATATCTCGCGTCCCATGCTGCGAATCTGATGGGCCACGCTCACGATCTCGCGTATCTCGTAACTGAGGCTGCCCGCCCCCATATGAACGATGTTTCTTCTCATGATTCTTCCAGACTGGGTTAAAAGAACAACGACGGCCAACGGCCGTCCCGCAGATAAATCAATCCCCCGAACAAGGAAATGGCTGCGTACCAAGACCCGGAGGTATGCATATCACCGGCCACGTTCGGCTGGGAATGTGCCTTCATGGTACAGCGGACAGGGAAAGGATTGCAAAAGAAGCGGACTCACTTAGTACTCTTCTGGCCGCTTAGCTGTCTTCTTCCGCTCCGTGATTCGCCCTCTGCACCCGATAGGCACACCAACCGAATAGGGGCAGCAACAGTGCAAGCGGCCACCAGCGAAGCGGAACTGCGGGCACGCCCGACGCTATCAAGACCAAAAGGCTGACTCCCGTGGCAGGGGCACTTATGCCCCATACATTGGTCGCAGTGTCTGCTGCTATAGAAATACCTAGTGTGCCGTCGCCTGCAAGGTTAGAAATCGTCACGATGCGCACCGAACCGCTACCGCTCACATTCACCGTACCGGTCGCCGTGCCTGTCGTATGCAAGTCTATGTCCGCCGCGCTCAGAGTGATCACGGTTGCGCCCCTGTAGGTAACCGTGAACACTATTGTGTCCGGGTTGGAGATCGAAGGCGTGCCGATGATGACCCGTGGTGGGGAATTGCTCATCGTGGAACTCACCGCGAAAAGAATGTCCTCGTCCGATCCGATTGTTCCCTCTAACGTGTCAAACGAGGACCACACGGCCACCCAGTGGCCTGCGTTGTCCGTTGTCACCTGCGAGCCCCAGTCTCTGCCGGAATCGAAAGCTGCATTGGTGTTAAGTGCGACGGGAGGGGTCCAGGTCTCCCCATCGTCCGTTGAGCGCGATACCAGAATGTCACCATCAATACCAATCGCTCCGCTCAACGAATCGTATGTGTCCCATACAATTACCCAGGTTCCCGCTTTGTCCGTTGTCACCTGAGGATTCCAGTCATCGCCGGAATCATTGGCCCCGTTGGCATTAAGCGTGGCGGGCGGCGTCCAGGTCACCCCATTGTCCGTCGAACGCGACACCTTAATGTCGTAATCAAAGGCACGAAAATCACCCGACGACCACACTGCTACCCAGTTGCCCAATTCGTCCGTCGTAACTTGGGGATCGATATCAGTATTCCAATCACTGCCCGCGTCGGCGTTGAGCGCAGCGGGCGGGCTCCAGGTCAGCCCGTTGTTCGTTGAGCGTGACACCAGAATGTCATAGTCGTCTCCGATCGCCCCCCCCAGTGTGTCGGATGAATGCCACACTGCAACCCAGTGGCCCATTTTGTCTGTCGTTATTTGCGGATACCAATCCTCTCCCACATCGTAGCCCGCATTCGTATTCAGCACTGCGGGGTAGCTCCAAGTCAGTCCGTTATCCGTCGAGCGCGATACCAGAATGTCAAGATCAACTCCAATTACCTCCCCCAGAGTCTCCCATGACTGCCACACGGCCACCCAATGCCCCGCGCCATCTGTCGCTATCTGAGGCGCAACGTCACCACCAAAGTCAACAGGCGCGTTGATATTCAACGCGGCGGGCGGGCTCCAGGTCAGCCCGTTGTTCGTTGAGCGCGATACAAGTATATCGCCGTCTGTCCTGAGCAGAATATCGCTCCATTCTCCTGAACTCCACACAGCTACCCAGTGGCCCGCATTGTCCGTAGACACTTGGGGGAATGAGTAGTCACTTCGGTCCGAAGCGGCATCCGGATCCAGCGCGGTGGAGGCGGTCCAGGTCACGCCATTATCTGTGGAGCGCGATACCAGGATTTCGCGATATCCTCCGATTATTCCTACGCGGTCATTCTTTGACCACACGGCCACCCAATGGCCTGCACCATCTGTTGTTATTTGAGGCTCGCCGTCAAGGGTGGAGTCGGTGGCTGCGTTCGCATCCAATGCGGCAGGCGCACTGAAACCGAAGTCCGCCTTGGCGCTAAGGCAAGCGGCGCATAACCCTCCTAGTACCAGCAGAATACACTCCAGTCGAACCACTGTACCCAGCATGATGTTCTCCTTTGAACTGTGCGCCCCCGAAGAACAAACAAAACCTAAAAGCCCGGCCCTTGGCGGCTGCTTCTGCTCAAGCGCGTGTAGTCACCCACTCCGTGTATAAGTTATCCGATATAGTAAGTATACACGATTGACTATCGGTGTATAGCCCCAATCAGGCAAATTGTTGTACACAAAGACTCGGAGGAGTCCATTTTGCAGGCCAAGCTCGGTCGGGAATATGCCTGCACGGTAAAGCGGACAGGGAAAGGACTGCAAAAGGATATCACGGACGGATCGTGACGTCAGGCTATATAGGAGCCCTTCCAAACTGGACACAGCTCAGCCGCCGCTCACTTTTCGGAGACGAAATCACTTCCACTTGCTGATTTCATTTAGCGTTCGCGCCCCCCGTGACGCCATTACGGCCGCGGGCAGGTGCTTGGCCACCAAGCGATAGGCATCCTTGCGCTCTGCAAAAAGCATCGGCAGAATGATTGCCTTCTTGCGCGCTTCCGTCCAAAGGACTACCGGCAGACCGAAACCGCGACACTTCACGCGTACAATGTCCGACCAAAGTATTACTTGCGGTGGTTTCAGGAGGCGCCCAAAAAACAAGTCCCCTATTGTAGAACCGTGTTGTGTGCGCGTTTTAGAGGTTTGTCAAAACTTGGGCCACAAATAGTGTAAGCAGAGTGCGATAGCCGACCAACTGGATTATCGCCCAAAAGTAGTGCTCGTGAACCCAAATGCTGCCAAAACGTTGGCTCAGAACTATAAACAGGTCAAAAGTCAGAGAGACTACCCAAACACAAGCAACGGAGAAGATGGCAGTCTTGACGACCTTCTCCGTAGGTTGTACCTCTACGCGCAATTCCTCTCCGAGGACGTCGTCAGCCTTCCCTTCTAACTCGTCTGGCATCGTGTCCTCACTATACCCAAGCCCCCACACGGCGTCTCACCTCGTTAGTGTGCAGAGAGGTCCCTACAGCGTGTACTGCGGAATCTTGAGAAGTTCTCCGCCCTTCATCGCCGACTGGTGCGCCACGATTCCCGCAACCGTCATGTTCAGCGCCCACGCAATGTTTACCAGCGGCGTGCGAGCCTGAAGTATCGACGTGATGAATTCGTTGCAGAGATACCCGTGCGAACCACCGTGACCGCCAGGCGTGACCGTCGGCGGCAGGGGCGGTTTCACTATATTCACAGCAGGTTTCTCAAGGCCCTCGAAGTTCACGCCGGCCATCGAACCGCGCTCGCCTCGTACGCGGCCCATCTCGCCGCCCGAGCCCGGCGTGTCCCAACTGACCGCCATGCGCGCCATGCCGCCTTCGCTCGTCCGGAACAACGCTATCTCCGTGCCATACGGATTGGCGTAGGGATTGTTCGCGGGTTGCAGGTGCGGAATAATGCTCGGAATGCCCATGCACGACACTTCCGTGAAGCTCCCGCCGGTAACGGCGACGTAGTAGGCATTCGAGTGCGTCGGATAGTATTGAGGCGGCAGACCCACGCGCCACCCCTTGTACGAATCGATGGGAACGTCCATGTAGTGGTAATACTCGCCCTCCGAATACACCATCTTCCCGAAGCCGCCCGCCTTGAAGATCTCGCGCATGGCATAGCACTCATCGTGATAGGCCGACGTCTCGAACATCATGTAATTGAGTCCCGACTTCTTGACGGCCTCATACAACCGATCCGCATCTTCCAGCGATCCGAACACCGCGGGCACCGCCGATGCCACGTGTTTGCCGTGCTGCAACGCATCGATGCAGTTCTGGCAATGGCTCGGCGCGTCCGTCGCCACGAACACCGCCTCTATCGCGTCGTCCTTGACCAACTCTTCCAGCGAGGGATAGGTCTTCGTGCACTTGCACACCTGCGCCAATTCGGCGCAACGTTCGGGAATCAGGTCGCTGACGGCAACCACCTCCACATTGGGATGATTCTGCAAATCGAATGCCGCGCCAAACTTGCACACGCCGTAGCCAACAATACCGAGCCGGATCTTCCGGTCAGAAACGGGCTCCCACGTCTTCGTCGTGTCGGTGTTGCTCTTCGTATCCTCAAAACCCTGAATAGGCTTCTCCTGAGCAGAGGCCCCCTGGCTCAGCGCAAATACCCCCGCGCCCACCGCGGCACCTTTAAAAAACGAACGTCTCGACAACGACCCCGCCATGACCGCACCTCCCTCTTACGCCGCCGTTGCTCGCGGCACTACTCGGGGCAGAGTACATCTCAGGCCACTCACTTCTCCAGTTCTCCTAAGGCGCGCCCAATTCCCCGCGTACACGTCCGGCCTTCCTGCTTGTGTTTCGTCGCGGATTGCCGGTATCTTCAGTGTGCAACGTAGCTCCAGCACGGTACGTTTGCGGGGATGGGGGAAGCATCCGCCTGGGTCGCCAAACGCGGGGGTGCGTTTGTCCGGCATCGACAAAGGGTGGATGCGATGCACGAGGGCAGAAACATGGAAGAAGTACCGGTCAGGAATCCGCGCAACGGCAACGTCCTTTACACGCTGAAGGAATACTCGGACGAAGAGGTCGCGGCCATCTACGGCAACGCCCGCGCTGCCTTCGATACGCTCAAAAGCATGTCCGTCCGGCAACGCCTGGACGAAATCCGGAAACTCCGCGACTACATTGTTGCGAACAAGGAACGCATCGTCGCGCGCATCTGTGAAGAAACGGGCAAGTGCAAAACGGACGCCCTGCTTCTGGAAATCTACGCGCTACTTGACCTCATCGCCTACTACGATAAGACCGCCGAGAAGACGCTCGCCGACCAGGCGGTCTACACTCCGATCTATCTGCTCGGCAGAAAATCGAAGATCTACTTTGAACCCATGGGAATCGTGCTTATCATCTCGCCGTGGAACTATCCGTTCCTGTTGAGCTTCCATCCCATCATCTGCGCCTTGGTGGCGGGCAATTCCGTCATCCTGAAACCGTCAAGCTACACGCCGCTCAAGGGTGTGTACGAAGACATCCTCGACAACTCAGGCTTCTTGAAGAACGCCCTGCAGGTCGTCTACGGAAGCCGCGTCACCGGCAACAAACTCATCGACGCCAAACCGCGCAAGATCTGTTTCACGGGAAGCGTCGGCGCGGGCAAGAAGGTGATGGCGCAGGCCGCAAACCATCTAATCCCCGTGGAACTGGAGCTGGGCGGCAAGGACCCGATGATCGTTTTTGACGACGTCGACATTGACCGCACCGTGAACGGGGCGCTGTGGGGCGGCTACGTCAACGCGGGGCAAACGTGCACCTCCATCGAGCGCATCTTTGTGCAGGAACGCATCTACGACCGCTTTGTTGCCACGCTAAAAGACAAGGCCAGCAAGCTTCGTGTCAGCAAGTCCGCGGGCACCGATGCCGATAACGGCAACATCGACGTTGGCATCATGACCGCTTCGTTCCAGGTCGATACGGTGGAACAACAGCTCGCGGAAGCCCGCGAAAAGGGCGCGACCATCGCATTGGGCGGAACACGCGACGGACACATGGTTCCGCCGACTATCGTCACCGATGCGGACAATTCCATGCAGGTGCACGTGGAAGAAACCTTCGGCCCCGTCTTGTCGGTTGCGAAGTTCAAGACGGAAGAAGAAGCGATACGCCTTGCAAACGATTCTCCGTACGGTCTCAGCGCAAGCGTATGGTCCGCCGATCTCGAGCGCGCCGATCGCGTTGCGCGCGCACTGGACACGGGTAACGTGTCCATCAACAACGCGCTCGCCACGCAAGGCAACGGTGCCTTGCCATTCGGCGGTGTAAAGGACAGTGGGTTTGGCCGTTACAAGGGGCAGCTTGGCCTGTATTCCTTCTGCAACATCAAGTCCATCTTGGTCGACAAGCAAAGCAACAAGAGCGAACCCCATTGGTATCCCTATTCGCCCGAGAAGTACGCGCTGTTCACGAAGATCATTGATGCGCTCTTCTCTGAGGGAATCGCGAACTTCTTCAAGGCCGCGTGGCTGGGTCTCAAACTGGATCGCCTCACGCAAAAGACAAAATTGTAGCGTCAACCCCAGAACCGGAAACCTTACCTCATGTCATGCTGAGCAAAGCGAAGCATCTGGAAATGGACCGTCCTGTTTTTAAGCCAGATGCTTCGCTTTGCTCAGCATGACACCAAGGCAGGCTGTAGGACGCGGGAAAGCTTCATGACACACGCGCCGCCTATTTCATCGCATTAAACTGCTGCTCAATCCATGCGTAGGCTTCGTGCCGGACCTCAGGCGGGAAACGATGTTTGCCCGGCCCCAGCTTGCCAACAAACGACCCCTGCTTGCCGTAGAGCGCGTAGACCTGGCCGACTTGCTCATATACGTCTTTCAGATTATCCGTATTCGGGAAGATGTCGTCGTTCAACGTCGCCCAATTGAAATAAGGCTTTGGCGCGAGGCATGAAATAATCTCGTGCCAATCGAAAGGCGCTTGATCGATGTCCTCAACATAGAATCCCAGATACGGAAACAACGCGGTGAGGTGACTCCAGCGGTCGGGCCGCGGATCGGACCGCAGCGTTGTGAACCCGCAACTCGCCATCACAAGCTTAATCCTCGGTTCGAACACCCCCGCCATGATCGAACCGTAAGCCCCGTGCGAATGCCCGATAACGCCGATCCTGTTAGCGTCAATTTCGGGCAACGTCTCGAGATAATCGATCACTCGGGCAATGTCCCAATTCATCTTTCCAAAGAACGACCACGTTGGGTGCTTGCGGAACAACTCGATTGCGTTGTCGTAGGGTTCACCACCTTCGGGGATGCGCTCGCCGAATCCGATCGCGTCCGGGGCGATACACACCACGCCGCGCTCGGCCAACTCTTTCGCAAACGCCATGTCCGGGTCGCCGGTCACGCCGCACGCTTCCTGCTTTCCGGGCGCTTGCGTCTGATGCAAGACGATCATCACCGGCGAATTCGCACTCGCCAACTTTTTCGGACGCAGATAATACGCAGGGATGTCGTCGTTCGGTTCCCCCGCGATGCGCAGATGTATGCGTTCGTAACTGCCCATGTCTTCGCGGCCCACCTCGACCGCCTTCGGCTGAGGCCGTTCAATTGTCCCCGGAGTGCCCAAGAATGCTTGCAGTACTGTCTTGATGCTCTCCCGTTTGGCCTCCCACTCACCGGTCGTGGCAATCGCCTTCTCGGAATCGAACGCCGTCTTGAGAAGCGGCAGCAGCTCATGGTGTCCCGCCTGCGGACTCGTTACTTCCGGCTTGGCGGCCTTCGTAATCGACAACCACTCATCCCACACAAAACCTCTCCACGCATGTGCGAAAGAAGGCGTAAGCAGAATGACGCACACAACTGCTGCAAGCGCTCGCGTTTTCCGAATCATGACAGGCACTCCCACGTTGAAAGACTCGCGCACCGTTATACGTCAAGCGGAAGGCGCGCTCAACCAGTACTCAGTTGCGCCGGTGCAAATTGCGGGCTAGGATGCTGCGAATAGAGTGAGACAACGATTTTCCGGGGGAGTGCTGGAATCATGGCGAACGACAAACGTTGCTTGGGATTCGGAATCATCGGCGCGGGTTTCATGGGGCAGACCTATGCCCGAACGCTCGCAACACAGGTCAAGAACGCGAAACTCGTCGCGGTAGCGGGCGGAACACGCGCGCAACAACTTGCTTCAGAATACAACGTCGCCTCAGAGCCTTCCGTTGAGGCATTGCTCGCGCGCTCAGACGTGGATGCGGTATGCATCGCCACGCCGCACGCGCTGCACGGACCCCAAGGTCTTGCCGCTGCCCAGGCAGGCAAACACATTGTCATTGACAAACCCATGGCCACCACGGCGGCCGCTTGCGACGAAATCCTTGAAGCATGCAAAGAGAAGGAACTCCGCTGCGAGATCACCTTCACACAGCGCGAACGGACCTGCAACATCGAAACTCGCAGGATGATTCAATCGGGCGAACTGGGCCGCCTGTATTCGATGCACAACATTCAGATCGTGCCCAACGGCATGAAGACCACGCCCCAATGGCAGCTATTGCCCGAAAACGTTGGCGTGCTCATGGGACACGGCATTCACAACATCGATCAGGTACGATGGTTCACTGGCAAGGAGGTCGCGCGAGTCTTCGCGAAACTCCGCAGCTTCGATCCCCAATACTCCGTGGACAGCACCTCAGATCTCGTGCTCACACTTGCGGACGGCACGGTCTGCACCATCTTCTGCTCGTTCGAAGTGCCAGCCCCCGGCATACCGCGCACCGGCGGCGCGACGCAGGTTGTCTGCGAACGCGGCAACATCGATTCGGATTGGTACGGCGAGCTCCGCGTGACGCGCGATGGCGGCCCCTGGGAAGTCGTGGCGAAACAGGAACCCATTGATTGGGCCGGTAAAGGATTTCTCGATCCGGTCCGGCTAAAAACCTACGCCGCCATTATCCAACGCCTCGTTGACGCCGTCCACGCGGGCGAAGGCTACGGCGGCACCGGCTGGGACGGCCGCCAATCCGTCGCCGTCGCCGAAGCCGCCTACGAATCGAGCCGGACCGGACGCGAGATCACACTGCCCTAGAACGCACCAGGGTGCTGCTATTTCCGAATAGGACGGATCGGTCCGATCCGACAGATCCGTCCTATGAATTGAGGAAGCAGCGGCCCCGCCAGGTACGAAGACCATCCACGAATAAGTTCCTAGTCGAGAGTGTGGCGATCAACTTCTTTGAGCATGCTTTCCCACGTGCTTGCGTCGGGTGCGATAGGGTATTGCATACCACGGCGCCACGTGCCAATGATCCAATAGCGGAAGTTGAAGGTTTGAAGGTCGAGGAGCGAGCACTTCAAACGTTGCTCGTCGGGCAAATCGATTAGGCCCTGCACCAACCCAGGGGGAACCATCACCGCCAGTCCTATTTCGCCGATGTCGTCGTCTTGCCTACCCCAGGTTCCCATGCAGCCGAGACCCATGTCCGAGAAACGTTTCTCTTCGGCAAGTTTCAGAAGACCAGGGGCGATCTTCGCGTCTCCGAGGCCTTTGGGAAGACGGACATCGATCATAGTCTCCGGATGCGTAGCGTAGATGTAACAACGCAAGACAACATCCATCTCGGGCGACTCAGGAATCACATTCTTCGCGACGATCTCCACAGCCGCGCGCACCGGCCCCGCACCCAGCACGCGGTGCTCGAATTTCACATGGCCCTCGCCGGCCGGGCTTTGGATTGGATACTCCTTATCTCCAATATACAGCGTGAGTCCGCCGAGACCGCTCGTCTTGTTCACGTGCAACGCATCCATGCCCCACGGCTGCTCGGCATGGTAATTCACATCTTTAGACGTGGGATAGAGCAGGCGCTCGGGCCGTGGCAACAGCCGCGACTCGTGTTTGCCAAAGAAGTCGAATTGCCCCGTGTAGAATCGATAGGCTCCCGCGTCGGACTCCCAAGCGACATAGGCGGGCGTATCAAGCACCGCGCGCGTCAGCGCCGGATACGATGGCGCAACTTCGCCTTCGGGCTCATAGAAGATAACAATCATACGCTCTTCGCTACGTCGCTGATCGAACGGAAAGATAACCTTCTCCACTCCGTCAAAGTCCCAATCGTCTACCTGATGCGGAATGGGCCGCCATGCAAGCCAGTAGTTGCCGTTGACCACCACGCAGTTGCGCGGATTGAAATCGGGGCGCACACTCTTGAGAGCTTCGACAGGCAATGAGGCAAGCGAGTTGTTGTAGGTTCCCGCTGGCTCCATGATCGACATGCTTCGCGATAACGAGCGTCCGTTCATGACGAACGGGTGTTCGTATGCGCTTTTCACAAGGGCAGGATCGAGGAACGCCTCGAGCCCCACAGTGGCGTCTAGGTATCGGCCGTCCCAGTATGCTTCCTCCACCCCGGGCCACTTCGAGTCGGAGGCGAGTTTGGCCCGGAGATGCGCAAACAACCGATCGCGAACGAGGTCCACATAGAGACGCGCGCCGCCGGGCGTGTTTTGGATGGTGAGCCCAATCTCGCATTCGGGATGGTAACCGGCTAGCGGTCCGGCATAATACTGGACGACACTCGAGACATCGGCGGGCGAAGCGCCGAGAATCGCCAGCGCAAGATCGACAAACCCTTGACTCGTCCCCACCGTATCAAGAAGTGACTCGCGGTACTTCGGTACGAGGTCTTCAAAGGTTGGCGGATACAACTTGTTCGGTGCATTTTTGCCCTTTAACAGTTGCGTCCATTCGGGTGTACCGTCGGCGTTGAGGTCCGCCGTGCGTGTATCGAACATGCCGTCGCCATCGTCGTCGGCCCATGTGTAGGCCGCATCCGCTACGCCGTCGAGATTGTAGTCGACATCCAGGTAGCCGTATTTGGCTCCCAACAAGTGGAAGCGTTTATCGCGCGGATTGAAATAGAGTTGCAGCGGCGATGCGGGCTTATCCGAGACCTCGACGCGCTTGTTAAATGCCGAACACGGCGGGCCGCCCACCTGCGCGAAATCGCCGTTTTTCGATGCGTGGTTAAGCACACCTTCCCAGCGTTCGTTCGGATCTTGATCGACGTTGCCGTCGGTGTTGCTGTTAAGTTCGTCCCATGTAAGCATGGCCTTGCCCCAAGGTGCATTCAGCGCGAACTCGCGCGTCTTGCTCCACGGCAATACCGGCGACGTTTCGATACCGCGGACCTTCATCGTCTCCGAATATTCAGGCCCGAGCGTCATTCCGCCTTCGCCGGGAAACGCGGTAATACTGAAATCGTAGTTGTGCGTGCTACGGCCTTTGGCGTCGTCGTCGGCGTCGATGCTGTAGCGAAGGTTCTCCACTTCTGTGCCCTTGGCGCTGATGCGCACGACCGTTTCGCTGCACCGGTCGTCGTCCGCATCGTAAAATCCAAACGGGTCTTCCCACATGCTCATCCACGTCGCGTCGCCTTCCGCAAGGCGGAACTGATAGAAGAGCTCGTCGCCGCTGAAATGCGTGCGCCATTGACAGAGCGGCTGGTCGTAGTTGCCGTTGACGTCAAACCAAAGCATGTTGTCGTCACCAACATCAACGGCCCACCATACGGTGATGTCGTCCTTCTCGTCGGGCCACTTCTTGTCGTAGAAGATACCCATCTGATCGAGGTCGCCGTCTTTGTCGTCGTCCTGATAATCCGTCACGCAATCGATGTAACCATCGGCACGGTGGTCCCAGAAATAGATATCCGAATCGAGATCGCCGCGCTGCATCGCGTCCATGTCGCCGTCTTCATCGACCACGCGCACCAGCAATGGCGAAATCGTGTGGCGCTTGTCGGTGTCGAAATACCAGATTTCGTCCGTCTTCCCGTCGTTATTGGTGTCTCGCTTGAGTTTTTCCCCGGCGGGAAGTTTTTGTGCTTGCTCGACGAGATCGACAGGAAGAAAACGTGAGATGCCAAAAACACGTTTGAACACTTCCGAATCCGCGGGCGTCTGCCCCGCCGCCGGAAGCCCCGCAATTAGCATAATGAGAATGCCTGCCCCAACATGTTTCATGGCTCGCTACACTCCACGCGTTGTTCCCCACGCCGAACTCGCGTCATGGTAGCGTTTTAGCGCCCGATCTGCTAGCTTTCGGTGACCAGGGAATCATCCACCGAATATGGGGAGAAGACATGCCGCGCTTCGTGCAAGGCTCCATTGCCGTCCTGCTCGCAACGTTTCTGATTCAGACGGCTGCGACTGCCCAGGATCCAACTCTCGAATCGCGCAAAACGGAGTATGTGCGCGCGGTAACACGCGGCGCAGCCTTGATGCCCTGGCAATCGCCGGGAGTCTCGGAACAGGAACGCGCATTTCGCGAAGAAATCGAGCGCCGCAAAGACGCCCTTCTCGCGCACAGCGCCACGGTGAATCACCCCGTGCTCTATCTACCGGACAGCATCGCGCGAGCGCGCGCGGCCACCGAATCGAATGAACGCGCAACGAAGTGGCTCGACTCGCAGCTCTCGATTGCGTCCTACGTCATCTCCCAGCCCTCGGGATGGATCGACTCGATGATCCCCGAGGAAGCGCCCGCCAACGGATACGGATTCACGTGCCCGAAATGCGTGGGCGTTAAGAGTCAGGAAGCCGTTGGGCATACCCTGGCGCAGTGGTCGTACAAAGAGCCGGATACACTGAAGTGCGCCGAATGCGGCCAAGCCTACCCCGATCCCGCCTTCCCCGAATCCGCGACCCTCGAGTTGCCCCGCTTGGGAAGGCGCATCGGCTATTACCTCAACGACGCAGAACGCGCCAACCCCGATGACCGCTCCGGCAAACTCGCCTGGCATTGGGTGGGCCATCCCATTCACGTCAGCTTCACGGGGTTCATCCGTGAGCGGAAGATCGGATTCATGATCGGTGCTGCCCGCAGCACGGCGTTTGCCTACGCATTCACGGGCGACGTGCGTTACGCGGCGGCCACGCGCGACATCCTGGTCCGTTACGCCCGCTGTTACCGCAACTGGCCGTACCGCGACTATTGGGACACCTACGCCGACTGCGACCCCATGTACGCGGCATGGCACGACCGGTCGCTGCCCATCGAATGGAAGCGGCACTTGTGTGAAGACGCCTACGCGAAGGACTCGGTCGAGAAGGCCGCCATGTTGCGCGACTTCTGGGGCGCGGGCCGCGCGCACCCGAGTACGGACGGCATAGGCAATCTCTCTTTCCTGTGCGAGGCCTACGACCTTACCTGCACCGCCGCGGATGCGACGGGCGCACCCGTGTGGAGTGTCGCCGACCGCACGATCGTCGAACGCGATCTCCTGCTCGAATACACCATGGGAGCCGAACCTTATCTTGGCGGCGCGAACAAGGCGGACATCTACAACAACAAGTCGCCCCGTGTCTATTCGGCCATGGCCTCCGTCGCGAAGTGCCTCGGCATCACCGAGATGGCCGTTACGGCCTTGACCGGCTACGAGCGCGTGCGCGACGCCTCCTTCAATTACGACGGCTTCAGTGTGGAAAGCCCCGCGTACAACAACATGTACCTGGGCAGCCTCCTGGATGTTCCCGAAACGCTGCACGGTTTCGTGTGGCCGGATGCGGCCCAGACCGGCCGCGCGCCCGTCGATTATTACACCAGCGATCCGAAACTGAAGCTGATGTATCGCGCGGTCCTCTGGACCCTATCGTCGGAAGGAACCTATCTCCCTTTGAGCGACACCAATTCCGGCGCAAAACCGTCGGTGTCGTTGCCGCAGATGGGACTGCGCCACTACCCCGACCTCTTCGAAGGAACCTTGCCTGCGTTGGGCGCGGCGAACATGACGGAGTATGCGCTGTTTAACCTGGAGGAGTCCGCGCTTCAGAAGGATACCGGACTCGCTTTGCCGGAAACGTGTTTCCCCGCTTGGCAGACAGCGGTCTTGCGTCACGGCTCTTCGAAGACCCCGGCCACGCTCGCCCTGCCTTTCAATCCCAGCGGCGGCCATCGCCACACCGACAACCTCGCGCTCTTCTACCGCGCGAATGGCCGCGCCGTGTTGGATGACCTCGGATACGTCGGCGACATGCCCGTCAACTCATGGATACATTCAACGGAGAGCCACAACCTCATCGTCGTTGATGATGCGGCGCAGCGCGCCAAGGACCGTATCGCGGAGTTTTCGTTTATGGCCACCTCGCCAATGGCCTCGGTCGTGGAAGCCACATCGAATGCCTATGCGCAATGCACCGAATACCGCCGTCGCGTTGTGCTCATCAAAGGCCCGGACGAGAAAACGTTTGTCGTCGATCTCTTCCGCGCGTCAGGCGGTAAGAAGCACGCATTTCGCATCTGCACGGAGTACGCGGCCAGCGACACCGCCGACGCATCGCTGTCAGTCACCGGCGTGACCATGCCTCCCGAACCGCAACTGCCCCAAGTCGGAGCCAGTCTCGCCCGAGAAGACATTTTCGGCCTGCGTGACGTGCGCGCCGCAACGCCGGATGGCGATGCGTGGCAAGCGACGTGGCGCGATGCAGAAGGGGCCTACCGCATGTGGATGCTGTCTCCGTGCAACCGCGTCGAGGCATCCAACGGCCCGGCGCAGCGGAAGATCAAAGAAGCCGGACGCCGCGCGCGCTATCTCGACGCCGTGCGCGAAGGCGACAACCTCACGAGCACGTACTTCGCCATCCACGAGCCTGCCGCCGACGCGAACGCATTTCCGATTACGCAAGCGATCCGCCTAGACGTACCTGAAGCAGGACCGCGCGCGGTGGCCGCGAAAATCGAAACGTCTTTCGGCGTCTATTACGTCTTCAACGATTTCGACGCGCCCGGTGAAGTCGACGGGATTCGCTTTCAGGGAACCTTTGCCGTGGTGCGCATCGCCGAGGGCGCTCCACCACACGCCCTCAGCGTCGGCGCAACGGCACTCCTATACCACGGCAGAGGTCTCGAAAATGGCCCGGCCCAATTCGCCGGCAACGCATCGCGTCAAGACGACTCACACCTCACACTCGCGACGCAACCGCCCGCGACGTGGCCTGCGGTCAGTGCCGATGCGCAAGCCTACGTGCGCGCGAAGGTAAACGGCGCTTGGACGGGATTTCCGCTAGCAGAAGTGGCAGGCAACACGCTCACGGTAAAAGACTACCCGCTCCCCGAACTTGAAGCGGCGGAACTGCTCGCAACATGCTACGGAGCGCTTGAATAACGCGGCAACGACCCCGTGTCTCAATACTGCGTGCCGACCACTGCCCCGTCCGCGTTTTGGGTGGGCAAGGCGTTGTGCACTTTGAGGGTGCCGTCGTCTTCCACGAACACATACCAGATCGTGCCGTTAGGCGACGCCAGCTTGATGCAACCCGGCGTGTTGCCGCCGGCCCCGTTCAAGGCCGCGACAATTCCGCGCATGCTGGTTTGCACGCCCGCCACCACGTCGCCCCCTCGCACGGTAATGTCGCCGGTCAGACGGATATTTCCGTTCACGTCGAGCGCCTCGGCGGGGTCGTTCGTGTTGATGCCCACGCGGTTCGCGCAGTTCACCACAAAAGGAATGGCATTCAAAGCCGCGCCGCTGGTCCCGGAATTGGTGCGCACGGCAAACGCGTCGCGCGCATCGTTGCCCGCGACGTCCACGCTGAGGTGTCCGTTCTGACGGCTGGCAATCGACGCGCCCACCGACGTAGTTCCGGGGTTCAAGTAACTAAAGCTCGTGTTAGGAAGCACGACCAGCGGACCCACGCTGCCCGTTTCGTCGATTCGGACCGCCGTCGCCGACTTCGCCTGAATCGTCCCCGTCGCCGGAGTGACAGGTGACCCCGGCACGACCACGGTAAACGTATTCGCGTCCACGAGCGTGATCGCGAACGTGCCGTTGTACTCCTGCTGCGTCGCGCCCGACAGCGTCACATAGCTCCCGTTGGCGAACCCGTGGCTGTTGGCCACCACCGTTGCGGTGGAGCTCGAACGCGTCACGGACGTCACGGACCGCGTCACCGGCGACGACTGCACGGCCAGCGCCGCACCCGCGGGATCGGCCCCGACGCCCAGGGCCCCGTTCACGCGCAAGTTGGACGAACCCTTAACCACTTCCAACGCGTTCACCGGCGACGTGCTTCCGTTCCGCGTGCCCAACGTGAGCTTGCCATCCGCTCCCGAGAAACGCAGCGACGCCCCGTTGCTCGCGTTCGCTTGGTTCAACTCGATTCCCGCCGTATTCGACGCCCCCGCCGTCACTGTGACACGATGGTCCGCCGCCTCGCTCAACCCCACCGCGACATCCCCATCCACGACAAGGTTGCCATTGGTCGCGATATCGCCATCCTTCTCGAAATCCGCCCCGCCATCGGCGCTATCGCCATATCCCCCGCCAATGCGCAACTCTTCGACATACCTCGGATTTGTACCGGTAGCCATGACTCTTCTCCTGTGTTACGTAATCCATCCCGCGCGCAACTAAACACGACGCGCATAACAACGTTTCCATTAATAAAGGGAAAGTTCGTTGCACTGCGGGCTCTGTTGTGGCGGGGTCTCCTGACCCGTGTTGCGGCGGGGTCTCCTGACCCAGCCGCTCCTTACGACCGAATGGTCTCCCGTGTTGCGACTTAATCTCCCGCCCCAGCCTCTCTGACAATCGGCGTGCATCGGTGTTCATCGGTGCTTGAATTTCTCAAACCCAACCTCCAAGCCCGAGAACCTGCAACCAACGTGCGCTCCCTGCGCTCCCTGCGCTCCCTGCGCCTCTGCGCCTCTGCGCGAAAGATCTTTCTTCCCCGTGTTGTGGCGGGGTCTCCTGACCCAGCCACTCCGCCGACACACCTGTCGGCTAACGACCGAATGGTCTCCCCTTCCCCACTCCGCCGCTCCAACCCAGTGCAACAAACTCGCGCATATCTATGAGGTGTTACACACGAGAGCCAGAGCTCTGTCCGCCGGCACTTGAGTCAGCTAACGACCGAATAGTCTCCCGTGTTGTGACATAGTCTCCGGACCCAGGCTCGGCTCTCTGACAATCGGAGTGCATCGGTGTTCATCGGTGGTTGAATTTCTCAAACCCAACCTCCAAGCCCGAGAACCTGTAACCAACGCGCGCTCCCTGCGCCTCTGCGCCTCCGCGGGAGAGATCTTTATTCCGGGACACCCCCTTGAACCGTCAAATTGCACGGGGGCACCCCCCCTAAGGTTCATCGCCGTCGCGTTGAATCATGTGCTAGGCTGAAGCCACGATGCGGGGAATTTATTGACTGGGGGATCGGTAATGATCATGTTCCATCGTTTGAAGATATCGCTTGTATCTCTGGCGGGAGTTGTCTTCACGCTCGTTGCACCGGGCGTTGTTGCGTGGGCGGGTACCCCGGAGACGGTGATCATTGTCTACAAGACGCATTTCGATATCGGGTACACGGCGATGGCGCAGGACGTCGTGCATGAATACCGCACGGAGATGGCGGACCGCGTCTTGGATGCAATCGAGCAGAACGCGCAGCAACCGAAAGACCAGCGGTTTGTGTGGACCCTGTCGGGCTGGCCGATGACGCAGATCCTCGGCGAGGGGCAAGCCCCGGAGCGGCGGGAGAAGATCGAGAAGGCCCTGCGCGACGGCAGTCTCGTCGTGCACGCATATCCGTTCACGACGCATACGGAGACTGCGGAGCTGGAAGGCCTGGTGCGCGGCTTGGGAGTCTCATCGGCGTTGGACCGCAAGTACGGACTCCCCTTGTCCA
>JAIBAQ010000115.1 GCA_019695095.1 Candidatus Hydrogenedentota bacterium | reverse complement strand
TAGACTCAGCTTGGCTCGTACGAGCTTGTTGGATTGGGTCATGGTTATCTCTCCTTTGGTTGGCGCCAAAGGGATACCTGACCCAATTCTCGTGTCAGGTGTCAAATCAAGTCGTGACTAGGACACCTCAAATCTGGACAGGTTCGTGCGCTTAAAACCACGCCGCGCATTCTTCGCATCGCCCAATTGCTGTATAGCAGCATTCAATGCCTCTTCGGGCGATTGCCCTTGTGTCTCGTATTCAGTCATCGCCTCGCAGACGTGCCGACGTATGTCGGCTGCAATGCGATCGCGCGCCTCGTCGCAGAGGCCGCGCGTTGCAGCTTCTACCCACTGGTTGACCTGAAGATAGTCAGCTGGCAATGGCGGGGGGACAGGCGAGTTTTCTGGACAGTCTGGCATATCAGAGTTCCTGCCTGGGGCCGCCGACTACGTACCCCATCTTCCACCACAACCGCGCGCAAAACATTGCGAATGCCATTTGAGGGATGGCAAGAACGCCATAAATGCAGCAGATGTAGAAGCCCACGACGGGATCGAACATGTAACCAGGTTCAAATAGCATAATCACCAACCCGAAGCTGGCAACTGACCGAAAGGCAAGCGACCATCTCCATTTGCCACGAAGCGAATGCATAAGAGTTGCAGCTTGCGCGTAGACTACAAAACCACCAAGTACGATTCTCGTGACATGCCACATGTCCAACCAAGATCCAGAGCGGTGGATCTCGTAAACAACTAGGCCGAATCCAAAAAGTAGAAACGCAGCGCCAGCAAATTCAAGGGATCGGAAACACAGCGTGGACACGAACTCCAAATCTGGGGAAACTCTTGGTGAGGACACAATGCGGGCCTCACGCTTCGTCAGGTTCGTGCGTTTGAAACCCCTGCGCGCGGACTTCGCATCGCCCAATTGCCGTATGGCGGCGGTCAATGCCTCTTCGGGCGATTGCCCCGGCGCCTCGAATTCGGCCACCGCCTCGCAGACGTGCCTGCGCACTTCGGCTGCGATGCGTTCCCGGGCCTCGACGCACAGGCCGCGCGTTGCAGTCTCAATCCACTCGTTGACCAGAACATAGTGAGCGGGCAACGGTGGGGGGAGTGCAGGCTCTTGCGGAGACGTTAATGGTTCTCCCGATGGTCGTGACTGGTCACTTCCACTTGATCGTGAAAACATGTCACCCTTCCCCCAACACCAAGTCGACGGCTTTCACGTAACGGCGCCATTCTTCGCGTTCGTCGAGGAGGATGCCCCGGCCCGCGTCGGTTAGCCGATAATCGCGGCGGGGCCGGCCTTTGACCATGATTTCCTCGGATGTGATGAGGCCGCGATTCTCAAGATCGTGCAAGGCGGGATATAGCGTGCCTTCACGAAACTCGAGCACGCCTTTGGAGCGCTTTTTGATTTCCTGGGCGATACGATAGCCGTGGAGAGGCCCCCCCAAAAGCACCTGAAGTATGAGCGTCGGCAAAGCGCCCTTGACGTTCATCCTCTCCCCCTCCCTTCAGATACCCCGGATTCCGATGCATCCAGCATATCCTATTTGGCGTAATCGCGCAAGGGGGTCCGCATTCATGTGGTCCGCATTCGCTGCAACCGCGCCAAGACCGTTGCCCTAGTCTGGGATTCACCCTCGCCGTCATTCCCGCGAAAGCGGGAATCCATCTTTTGTATTTATATCCCTAAACTATGGAAATATAGATTCCCGCTTTCGCGGGAATGACGGCAGGGTAGAGTGTGAAGAGTCCCAGGGATACAGGCGCACGGAGCGTGCCTACACTTCAAAATGGACGATGTGATCCGAAAGCGACATACGTCCTCAATCTGAATGGCAATGAGGATTGTGGTTCCCGCTTATGCGCTAAGATTATCGTGGAATTGCAGCGGCGGGCTTGGTCGGATACCATCGTGCGTGGTTTGGGATGTCTAGGCAAGGCACACGTGCTGATTTCGAGGGGACTGCAAACTGTGCGCGTAGCGATTGGGTCGTTCAGGTTCCTGGTTGCCGTCATCGCCATTGCTGGCGTGTTACTGCAGGTGCTGAAAAGCTCGACCCCGCTGAGGCCGTTTGTGACCTTCACGATCCAGAGCAATCTGCTCGTGGCGGCATGCTTTGCTGTCGCCGCATGGCGCACGTTTCGCGACCGGCCCTCTGTCGCCCCTCTACTCAAAGGCGCGGTGACGGTCTATATCCTAATTACGGCCTTGGTCTACAAGTTTATTCTGGCGGGAAAACCCAACGACTTTCCCCCACCGCCTCAAGCGCCGGTTTACGAGGTGCAAGCCAATTACGACTCATCGCAGGCTCTACGAAGCGACGAATGGCCGGTAAATCCGCAACGCAAGCCGTACAGTCTACCCAGCAAGCTGCTCCACATTGTCGTGCCCATCATGGCGGTGGCCGATTGGCTTCTCTTCGATGCGCGTCGCCGGTACCGGTGGCGATACGCGGTCATATGGATCGCATACCCCGTCGTATATCTCATCTTCGTCCTGTCGCGCGGAGTGCTATTCCCAGGCACCAAGTATCCGTATCCGTTCCTCGATGTGGCCCGTATCGGTTACCATGGGGTCGCGTCCAATGGCGCCATCTACGGATTGGCCTTTGTCCTCTTGGGCTTGGCCATCGTGGCCATTGACCGCACGTTGCCGGGCAAGGATGCGACCGTCACGGAGTAGGCGCCCCATTCCATGCGACGAAGCGGCGGCGGCCCCGAGCGAACAAAAAGCTTCGATATAGGGCCGAAGTAGCGTAGAATAGTGGCGGAGCATCTGTGTGGCCCCAGCGACCTTGCGCGACCCGGCCGCACGCAGAGGGTGAATTGGGATTTCGGCGGAAGAGCTATGACGGGACAAGGCGAAGTACAACCTTTCAGCGCCAGGGACAATGAAACCAAGTCGTTCATTCCCCACGACCTGAAAGAAATTGTCCTCCGAATCTTTGCGCAGAGCGCGGCCGGAGGCCCGCATATCGCATTGCGAGAACTCTACGAGCGCGCAGAAATACAGGATCCCTATTACGTCGCCTCATCCGTATACGATTTCCTCTGGAAAAAGGTCGCGTCCGAATCTCGCAGGCAACTCTACCCCATCGTGGGCGATTTCTTCCTGAGCGCATTGGAACAAAAGCTGGGACAAATCGGACCCAACAATGTCAGCAGCCGCTTCGCCGAGATTATGGAATGCTACAAGGGTGCAAGCGACGTGAAGCGGATGATCGAAGGTCCTCTGTACTGCGTCGACCTGTTCCTGCTCAAGACAACCCAACTCGCCCTGAGCGCCCGAAATGACGATGCGAATCAGGACGATGGCAGCGAGCAAAATGGCGGGGAGTTTCACAGCGCATTTCTCGCCGACGAGAAGTTGTCCACCCAGGAACAGATTGAGCACAGCCTAGATTTGGCCAAGGACGTGCTGATGGAAACGCAAAGCGCGCTCGGGCATCTTGCCAAAGCGCATGCGGAGCTCGATCCGCGTTACATCGCATTTGCGCGCGCCACGCTCGACCGCCTGACCTTGTCCTGGCAACAGTGGAGCCAAATGCACAAATCGAAAGACATCTCGGCGTTCACGCCGGAAGAGTACTTCAAGCAAGGGCTCGGCGCGGCGGAAAAGGTGAAGTCGCTCGTGTTGGCGGCAATGTTGCTGGAGCAGGTCGGCGAAGAATACCAGGACCGCATGTGCCGCGAATTCCTTCACCACCGGTTCAGCAACCGGCCGATCGATCACCCGCTTCGAGGTTGCACCTTCGACTCCGGCGAAATCTACCGCGACCAGGGTATCATTGAGCGAGAGAACGGCGCGCATGTCATGAGCGAACGGCGTTTCAGCCGTGCAATCTCCCTGTTCGCTCAACTGAACGACCGCAGTTCCGTCGCACACACGCTCATCGAACGCGCGCGGCTGTTCATGCTCAGAACGGATGAAGCGTGGCGAGCGCGGGCAGACCTTCACCGGGCCGCACAGAACATCGCCGCCGTCCTCAAACGCGTCCCCACCTCCTCTCCCCTGCCAACCCTCACCCCCGATCAAGTGCTGCACTTCTACGAACAAAAGGGAATGGTGCAGGAAGCGGAGATTTACAGGGCAAACGAAATCTGACCCTTCAGCGCGAGGTTACCCGCCTCATTCCTCGTCTTTTCGTTTGGCCTCGAGTAGCGCAAGTTGTTGGGCGAGGTTTTTGACTTGAGTCTCCAGTTTGGAGATTTTGACGCTGTATTGCAGGCTGAGCGCGAGCACGAAGAAGATTCCGAAGAAGAACAGTGTTGAAGACGTCCAGCCTGCGCCGATAAGGCCCGTAAGCCAAACCAAGAGGCCGTAGTTGAGTCCGATTACGACGATGGCGATTCCCGCGGCAATCCAGAGCGCGGAGTACTCGACCTTGAGCTTGCGGCGCCTCACCAATTCGATGATCACAACCAGCAGCCCGAATCCGAAACACGCGGCGAGTATCTTCTGGCGAATGTCCACGATCAGTGCTCCCGGCGCAGCAGATTTAGGGGAATGTCGAGCGCCATTTTGAAAAGATAATACACGGGCTTAAACCCCGAATGGATCGACTTGCCGGTACGGCTCTCGCGCATCACCACCGGAATCTCGATGATGCGAAACCCATGGTGATGCAGCAAGACGAGAACGTCCGTGTCGGGATAGTCCCCGGGATACAGGTCTTTGGCGAAGAACTCCAGTACCCGTCGATTCATTGCTTGAAAGCCACTTGTGGGATCCGTGATGGTCTGGCCCAGCACGTAAGACGCGACTCGACGAAAGAAGACCATTCCCAAGCGCCGCGCCATGGGAATGGAATAGGTGCGCCCCTCCAGAAAACGCGAACCGACGCACAGGTCACAATGACCGGAACGTACTCGCTCGAGCAGTCGCGCGAGTCCCGCTGGATCGTGCTGTCCGTCGCTGTCCATCTGGACCACGTAGTGCGCGCCGTTTGCGAGCGCAAACTTATACCCGGTTTGAAGGGCAACGCCATAACCCATATTGAAGGGATGCGGTACGACGATGGCTCCCGCCTCCAATGCGTTGAGCGCTGTGGTGTCAGCCGACCCGTCGTCAATGACGACGATATCCGTATCCGGCATGGCTTCGCGCGCGCCGGCAATAACATCGGCAATATGCTCTCCCTCGTTGTACGCAGGGAGAAGAATATACGTATCCCCTCGCATAACGAGAGTGTATGCGCGCGCGGCGATGGCGTCAATACGGAGAAGATACCGGCCGGGACCTCCGCATGCGGCAGACACGTCAGCCTCCCCCTCCCGTGCGCTTGCGGCAGCCGAGGACAAAGAGTACCGTGATGAGAAATCGGAGGGCGATACCATGATGTGTTTGCGGGGGCCTTTGGCGGCGGTTATCTTGCTGACTGGATTGAGTTACGCCCAGGACGCGGCGACGGCCGGGCTCACGAAGAAGCTCATCGAGTACGGTTGGGACGTGCCCACAACGGATTTCGTGCGCGCGCACGTTCGCGAAATGGAGCAGCGCCCCTTCGACGGGTTGATCTTCAAGCTCAAAACGGGCGGTAACGTATTGGAGCCCACGGCAGTCGACGAAGCCGCTCTAGCGGAGGATTTCGACAATCTCGCCAACATCGCCTGGGAGAAGTTTACGGATAACTTCATCATCCTGTGGGCCGCTTCCAGTCAAGACTGGTTTGACGATGCACACTGGAAAGCAATTGAACACAACGTGGCGCTCGCGGGCAAGGCAGCGCGCATCGGCAAATGCGTAGGCGTATGCTTCGACGCAGAACCGTATGGGACAAATCCGTGGGCGTACAAGGCCGCCGCTCACAAAGATACGAAGAGCTTTGCGGAATACCAGGCACAAGCGCGGTTAAGGGGTGCGCAGTTCATTAAAGCGCTCGAAAGTGAGTTCCCCAACCCGCAAATCCTCACCTTCTATCAGTTGGGTTTGTTCGCCCACTTGTGCAAGCCCATGCCGGCGGAGGACCGCGAAAAATCCCTCTCGGAGCACGACTACTCGCTGCTGCCCGCGTTCACAAACGGCATGCTGGAGGCCGCGGGACCTGGCGTGCGCTTCACCGACGGCAATGAAAACGCCTATTACTACTCGGATGAATCGGCGTATTTTCGGTCTTACCACGACATCACCCAGGGCGCGCTCTACCTGGTGGATCCCGCGCTGCGTGCAAAGTACCGCGCACAGGTTCAGGTTGGTCAAGCGTTGTATGTCGATCAGTACTTCGGACTTCGAACGCAGCCCGTCCTTGGCAATTACATGACGCCGAAGGAACAACCGCTGTGGTTTGAGCACAACGTCTTTTGGGCGCTCTCGAGTTCGGACCATTACGTCTGGTGCTACAGCGAACGCATGAATTGGTGGACCAACACCGACATACCGGAAGGAAGCGAAGCGGCAATTCGCTCCGCCCGCGACAAGGTGGAGAAGGGCCAACCGCTTGGCTTCGACCTGCGACCGATTGTGAACGCCGCCGACAAACGCTCGCGCGGCGTGACCGAACCGTGATCCCGACTATTTGAAGGTCAGCGTGAACCAGCCTTCGCGTTTGTGAATGTTCATATCGGGAACGTTCGCGGTAGACGAGCGTTCCTCAACCTTGAGTGTCTTGGAGAAGTCCATTCGCGCCGCGGCAAACTGCCACGTTTGTCCGGCAAGCGGCTTCGTACCGTTTGCGTCCGCAAACGCTTCGATAGGTATGGCCATCTCGACCGTGAACCCTTCGTCGGTATCGCGCCAGTCGTTCAACGTGCCACGCACGGTCGCGGCGGTGCGCATGCCGCAGTTCCACGTTGGCGCCCAGCGCCGGAAACCGCCGCTACCCGAATTCACGATCCGCGCATCGAAAACATCGTTGCGCGGCGAGACCTCAAACTCGTAGTAAATGGGACTGTTCGCGTCGGGCACGAAAAACAACTCTACGCAGTCGGACTCCCACAACATCGCGTCGCGGCCTTCATGAAGCGCGAACACGTCCGGGTCAGTACACACAAACAAGGCGTACACATTGGTGTCGTCATGGCACATCCGAAGTTCGGTCGATTCCGTGGGTTTCCCTAGCGATGGATTCCACAAACGAAAGTCGGTGATCGCCTTCACGTCCTTCCACGCAGGCTCGTTGCCTTGGCCATCAACGGCAATGCCGCCGGTGGCTTTCGGGCATTCCAGCGCCAAGAGCGGATGCTCATCGCTCGAAGGCGCGGCAATCAACAGCGACGACAATGCGAGTGCGGCATAGGCCCAATGATACATGCGAGACTCTCCCCTCCCCCCAGCATTAGCGTTTACGAATGACAATACGATCCTGCACGAGCTGATAGCCATAGTTCGGCTCTAACCACTGCCGAATCATAAGGTCTAGCGCAGTCTTCACGCGAACGCCGCGGAACACGGCAGGGTTCACGGGCAATCCTTCAAGTCCCTTCTCCGCAACGACCGTAATGGAGAGTTGTTTGGACAGCGACGGCAAGATGTCGCCGAGCGTCTTCGGGCCCAGCGCCATTTCCACGGTCTGCCCTTCCTCGGGCTGATGAGGAAGAAAGACATTGATGCGCTTCTCCAGAAACGCCTTCTGGGCTTCCGATAGCGCATCTTCATTCAGCAACTGCGATGGCGCGCTCGTATTTTCCTGCGTAAATACGAACACGTATTCGCCTGTGCTCTCAACGGAGTACTTGACGACGCGCGCGGACTTCAAAATGGCTTCAAGAGCGTCCGGCAACGGGACATTTCCCAGCACCAATTCCCCGCAGCGCGCGTCGGCGATCGCATCGTCGGCCACGATGGAAACGTTGAGCGCAAGGCTGATCCACGAAAACACCGTGTACAAACGCAGCCCGGAACCAAATGCCATCCCCTGGATGCCGATATCGAACGTGGGACCCAGTTTCCCGCTCACGGACACGGCTTCCAGCGATTCGTATCCGGGCGGATACAGGAAGACGTAGTTTGGACAGCGCTGCACTTTCAGAATCGTCTCCTCGGCAAACGAGGCCGCCACCTTGTCCAAGCTCTCGTTCCGAAACGACCGAGCCGCGATGGCCTTGTTTTCAACTCCGTTCATCAGCACGAGACTCGGCTTGGCCGTTTCGCCAATCTGCCGTACCGCCACCCCCAAGGTCGTAGCGGGCAACTTGATGGTCACCCGCGGCTGCTTGAACGGATCGCGCGGCGCGGGCGTGTTTGTGGCAGACGGCGCTCCGGGCTCCGGAAGCACGGAGGAGTTGGGTTCAAAGACCACTTTGGGGTTCCCCGGAGAAGTCTTCTCGTCGCGCGCCTCGTTCTTCGCTTCGCTCTTCGTCGCACATCCCGACGTACACGCGATTGCGGAAATCGCGATTGCGGCAAACGCAACGGCACATTGACGCTTTACGTTCATTCGAGATCCCCTTGTCCCGCCATCGGCGAATTTCCCCTCACACCGCTTAACGAACCCTAAGAAAAGGTCACTTCCAGGTATAATACCCGGAGAACACACCCGGTTGCTTCCTCGCGTATCCCATGCTGCGCGCGGGACTTGCGCCGACTCCCGCTCAATGCAAGCAGGTCGATTTTGCCGGGTACTCATGGTATACTTCCGCGAATTCTGCGCGCTTGGTCACGGTGACGGCGCAGCTATAGCGGCGAACCGGCGTGTTGCGCGGGCGCTCCGCACGGTCTAATCCGCAATTTGCACCGGCGCGATTGAGCGCCGACACAAATTGCTCACGTGCAAGACGTTGAGGTTATGCCATGAGGATTTCTCGCGAACACACTGGTTGCGAGAAAGATTCAAGTGTGTTCGTGAGAAATCCGGACTAAGGTGATTTCAGGAGTGGTTAAAACGACCCCGCACTGCACAATTCAACGGCCTACCTCGTCGGACGTGCCGGCGCTTAAGGCGCTCATTGACCATGCCGTGGCGCAGGGCAATGTCTTGCCGCGCTCGCTGGAAACGTTGTATGCGAACATTCACCAATATTTCACGTATGTCGATGAGCAAGGCATTGGCGGATGCTGCGCACTCTGCCCCGACGGAGCCAATATGGCTGAAATCCGGTCGCTCGTCGTTCGTGACGACCTCAGGGGACACGGCGTGGGAGTCCAATTGCTCGACGCATGCATCGAAGAAGCGCGGCGTCAAGGCTACCATCGCATATACGCGCTCAGCCGTTTGCCTGAGTTCTTCGAGAGGCACGGATTTCACCTGATAGAACGAACCGCACTTCCCCAGAAAATAGAGCGCGACTGTCTGCAGTGCTCGTCCTTCGCGCACTGTGAGTCGTCGGCTGTGATTCGGGATATCGAACCCTTGCCGATAGACCCTGATACCGAGCAACCGGCCGTGAACGGAAAGGACGAGTAGTACAGCATGGTCTTGCAGGAAACGCTGGGATTTCTTGGGTTTGGCAACATGGGCAAGGCCATTGCCGCGGGTTTGCTTGAGACGGGCGTTATCGCGCCGAAGCATCTGGCGGCCTACGATCTCTACGAAGAAAAGAGAAACGAAGCCGAGGCATTGGGCGCAACGACGTTCGAGGCTGCTCATGCGTTTGCCGCGGCTTGCGACATGATCGTTCTGGCCACGAAACCGCAAGACATGGATGCCGCCATCGAAGGCATCAAGTCATCGTTGCCCAAACACGCCCTGGTCATTTCCATAGCCGCGGGAATCTCGATATCCTTCATCCAGCAACGGCTGGGGGCAGACCGGCGCGTCGTGCGCGTCATGCCGAATACGCCTGCATTGGTCAATGCAGGCGCGACCGGGATGGCAATCAGCGCGACCTGCACCGAGAGCGATATCGCGAAGGCGCGCGCCATCTTCGAAGCCATCGGCATCGTTGAGGTTGTGCCCGAAGAGCAAATTGACGTCGTGACCGCGCTCAGCGGCAGCGGTCCGGCCTATTTCTTCTACATGGTCGAATGCCTGGTGCGCGCGGCGATGGCCAACGGCCTCCCCGAAGCCCAGGCAACGCGCCTGGCCGCGCAAACGTTGGCCGGTTCCGGATTGTTGCTGAAGCATTCCGGAGAAGCCGCGGCAACGCTGCGGGCGCGTGTGACCTCCAAGGGCGGAACCACCGAAGCGGCGTTAAAGCGTTTCGAAGCGGATGGGTTCGAGTCGATTATCGCAGCGGGCGTCAACGCCGCGGCTGCGCGTGCGCGCGAACTTGGGATGTGAACACAGTCAGACCATGAGCCGTCCAGAGTGGAGAGAGACTGATGAAAAAAGACAAAGTCATTAAAGAAGTCCTGGGCGAGGAGAGCGGGCTGTCCCCGAACGACCTCTACAACAAACAATTCACCAGAGTCACGCTGGGCGGGTACGACCGCAAGGAAGTCGATGACTATCTGGAGCGTGCGGCAGACCGCATTGACGATTTGATGGGGCAGATTCGCGCGCTTCGCGAAAAGCTCGAAGAGCAGCGCAAGCAACTCGAAGAGTACAAAGACCTGGAAGCGACCATGCGCAACGCGATTGTCTCGTCGCAACGTTACGGCGACGACATCATCGAAGCCGCGAAACGCGAAGCGCATGCTGTCATGGAAGAAGCGCGTGTGCGTAAAGAGCAGGCGCAACTGGATGCCATGAAGCTGCCCGCGTCGCTTCAGCGCGATATCCACCTCCTCGAACAGCAGCGCACGCGAATCCGCGTCGAGTTGCAGTCCATTCTCGAGACGCACAAACGTCTTCTTGACAGCCTTGTGCCGGCGGATTCGAATGTGCAAGTTCCGTACTATGAGCCCGTTGGAACTGCGCCAAGTCCGGTTCAGACTCATGCCCCGGCCCCTGCACCGGCCCCTGCACCGCAGCCCGCGCCGATCGCACCGGCCGCGGATGGTCCGCTGCCGGAGCTAAAGGCAGCACAATGGTTTGCCGGTGTGGCACAGCAACCGCAAGCCCCGGTAGCCCCCGTTCACGCTGCACAGCCTCAGCCGGCCGTTGCGCCGCAGCCGGTGGCCCATGCGCAGCCTGTTCCCCAGCCGCAACCGGCGCCGGAACCCGAAGTCGAAGAAGAAGCGCCCATAATGCACTGGAAGATGGACACCTAGCGCATTTTCGCTTTCTACAGCTACGAGTAGAACCCTTCCAACGTATAGTGAAAATGCGCTCACGAGAAGCGGTAGGCATGAAGTGCTGAATCGCTCTAGGCGAAGTCTTCGAGGACATGGCATTTACCGCGGGATCTTGCTCGTAACCCGCCAAGGGACGATCTGCGGCAGGCAACTCTGACGTTCCGGCGGGGATCGTATCGTCGTCGAAAGGAGTACTCAATCATGTTTGTGTATGCGCTACTGCTCTCTCTTGCGGCCGCTGCACAGGAAACCGCGCCCGCTCCGGCCGAAGAGGCGAAACCTGCGGTTGCGCCGGTGGCGGCGTTTCTTGCCGAGTTTGCCGAGAAACGCGAACACATCCAAGGTCTGACCGCGCGTTTCCTGCAGGAGAACGTAACCGAGGACGAGACGACTCCATCAACAGGCGAGATTGTCTACGCCAAACCCCGGAGAATCCTCTTTCGCTATGCGGACCCTTCCGTGACCTATCTGATCGAAGGTCTGAGGGTTTACGAATACGACGAGCAACTGGAACAGGTCCAGATTTTCGATCTCGGCGACGACCCGCAGGCAGAAGCCCTCTTTCTCGGTTTCGATAGCGATACGACGCGTCTCAAAGAAGCCTATGAGATTGCCTTGGGAGAACCGGAAAAACCGGATTGCGGAAAGAAGGGACTCGAGCTTACGCCCAGGCTGAAACCGGACGCCGGGCAATCCGATACAGTCACCCCATTATTCAACAAAGTCCGGCTGACGTTGCGCGAGGGTGATTATCTTCCATGTTTCATCCACGTGTTTAACGATGATGATTCCGAAGTCCGCATTTCCGTTTCCGATATCTCGGTGAATTCGACGGCCACCCCAATGCCAGTCGAGCTGCTCCTCCCGGAAGGCACGCGCATTATCGAAAACGAAGAGAGCGTCAAGACCGTCGGACCCGGTGGGATGCGTATCCCCGAGGGCCTTCAGTCGAACCCCGCGCCAGAACCGGCCGCGGGTGCCGAACCCAAGCCGTGAACCGAATCGTACTCGCTTCCGGATCGCCACGCCGGCGCGCATTGCTCGCCGCTCTGGGTCTTGAGTTCGACATCATGGCAAGCGGTGCCCCCGAAATAGACGAGGGGCCTTCGCCTGCCGGTATCGTCATCGCAAACGCCCGACGCAAACGGGACGACATTGCGCAACGCCTCAACACTCCCGCGCTTATCATTGCCGCGGACACGTTGGTGTTTCTAGACGAGCACGTGCTGAGCAAGCCCGTGGATCTGGATGAGGCGCGCGCCATGCTTCGCCGCCTGTCGGGCAGAACGCATCAAGTAGTCACGGGAGTTGCCTTGCTCGATACCAAGACCGGCGCACAAGCCGAAGGCAGCGAAACCACCGACGTCACGTTTCGTGAGCTTTCCGGCGATGAAATCGCGCACTTTGTGCACGCGGTGAACCCGGTGGACCGGGCCGGAGCCTACACGGTGGATGGACCCGGCAGTCTCCTGGTTGCGCGCTACGACGGCTGCTACCAAAACGTGCTGGGCCTGCCAATGGTGCGGCTTGACCATCTGCTGCGAGAGATTGGATACAACCTCTTCGAGTTGATGGACGGACCTAAATCGGTGTTTCTGTAGGCTCCGTATCGGGAAAGAACATCGCTTCGACGTATTCGGCGTGGAATGACGGATCGAGCGACAGTTCCACATGGTTCGTGTGGCGCGCGAGCCGTTCCGCTTCATGACGTGCCGAGCGAGACATCGCGGCAAGTCGCGCACCCGCCAATGATGTGTTTCGGACAAATGTCAGTTTGGATGGCGGCACCGTGTTTGGCAGAAGCCCCATGCGTTGGGCATTCGCACACCGCAAATAATTCCCGAATGCGCCCGCGACCAACACCTGATCGACATCGTCTGGCTCAAGATTCGCCTTCTTCAGCAGTATCGAGAATGCCGTGCGAATCGCCGCGGTCGCCAATTGCACCTCGCGAACATCGCGCTGCGTAAACGTGATTGCATGACCTGAAGCCGTCTCGTCGGCGCGCGCGACAACGAACACCGCGCCCTCGCTGTCCATGGTCACGCGCGCTCGCAACGCGGGCGGAATGTCATCGGGAAGATGGTCAGGTCCGAGAAGTTGTCCTTGCGAGATCAGTATTCCGGCGCGCAGCAGTTCGGCCACCAGATCGATCATTGCCGATCCGCACATTCCCACGGGCCTCGTATCGCCAATGACGCGGCAGTAGACATCATCGGCGAATATGATCTCCTCAATGGCGCCGGTCGTGGCGCGCATCCCATGAGCTATCTTGGCGCCTTCGAAAGCGGGCCCGGCAGCACACGACGCTCCCAGCATGTGCCCTTTATGACACAGCACCAACTCGCCGTTCGTCCCAATGTCGACTAGCATGGACGTTATGCCGGTCTGAAAAATACCCGTGGCCAGAAGCCCCGCGACGGTATCGCCCCCTACGAATCCCCCGATTACCGGAAACACATACGCATCCGCGGCGGGATGAATGACGATACCCAATTCGGAAGCCCGAACAAGCAGCCCCGCGCTCACCGTGGGCGTGAAGGGAAGCTCGCCCAACGCGGTCGGATCGAGACCGGCAAGCAGGTGCTGCATCGTGGTGTTGCCTGCAAATGTCGCGTGATAGACCGAGTGGACGTCAATGCCGCCAATCGACACCAACTCGGCTATCATTTCATTGAGTGCTGCAACAACGTGGGCATGTAATTCACTCAATCCATAAACATGTTGACGCACATGCAGAATTCGCGACACCACATCGTCACCGTGCTGAATCTGGGGGTTCATGCGCGAGGTCTGCGCAATCATGGCTCCTGAGTTGAGATCGAGCAACGTTCCCACAAGCGTCGTCGTGCCAATATCGAAAGCGACGGCAAAGCTCGCCGTCGTCGTATCGCCCGGCTCGAAATCCAGCAGACGTCCATCGGCAAGCACCAACGTGCCTTTGAAGCCGCCTTCGCGTAGACGCTTGGGCAACCGGCGCAACGTAGAGAGATCGACTGCCAAGGGACCATGCGCCCGGTTGATGCGCGGAAAATCCGGACTGTCATCTTCCAGGGATGGCGGGGGCAACTCCACACAGATCTTGAGAATCGGCGGGTCTTCCGATTCGATCGCGTGAAATGACGACTCTCCGAGAATCTTGTACGCTGAACCCAAAAGGGACGTTTGCGGAATCTCGATGGCGGCCCGCTGGTAGATGCGCGTCTGACACGCAAGCCGGACTCCAGACTCAACGTCTGCGGGGGGCAGCACGATAGAATCGGTTTCGGTGGGTTCCATCGCACCTTCGGTAAACCGTACGCGGCACTTTCCGCAGGTCCCCTGTCCGCCACATGGGTAATCCAATTGAATACCGGCTCTCGCCGCTGCCTCACGAACAGTGGCGCCCGGCGAAACCTGAAGTCTCTTTCCCTGTGGGCTGAACGTAACTTCGATACTCTGGGTCATTCATTTCCCCTTGTGCGCGCTCCGGATCTGCCACCCCCAGTCAGATCGCTCTCCATCGGTCCGTGTTATGCTCCCGCTAGGCAAGACACCAGCGAGGGCCGCTGGCTAGCCCGGATTTCTCACGAACACACTTGAACCTCTCTCGTAAGCATTGTACATGCGAGACGTGCGGCGAAAATCTATGCGGCTCTCCGAAGACAGAGCGTGTTCGCGAGAAATCCTCATGTCATAACCTCAACGTCTTGCACCTGAGCAATTTGCGTCGGCGTCAATCGCGCCGATTCAAATTGCGGACTAGGATACGTGTCCTCCTCCAAGTTCCTCAAGCAGGGCGTCTTCTCACGGAGACCCGCACGAAAGAACTACACGGCGGAGCCGTTCATAATCCGCTCAAGAGTCTCTCTAAGGACTCGAAGGGTATACGGTTTCTGAATGAATCCCTTGAGTCCTTCCGTGGGAAACCGCTTGGCGATCTCGTCTTCGCTGTACCCGCTGCTCAGTACGACCTTCATATCGGGCCAGCTCTTCCGCACTTCCGCAAAGACGGCCATCCCATCCATCTTAGGCATCGTCAAGTCCAGCAAGACTACTGAAATCTCGTTTGCGCGCTCATGACACATCTGGAGGGCCTGCTCACCGTCCTCCGCCTGCAACACGTTCAGTCCAATTCGCGTCAACATGCTGGTGCATAGATTTCTCACTGCCACTTCGTCGTCAACAACCAAGACTGTTCCGTGCATCGTGGCCCGCGGCTTGTCTGCTGTCGCGATGTCCGCCGACGGACGCTCGCCTGTCTCTTCGTGACGAAGCTCCTCTTCCGCCATCGCAGGAAACAAGACACGAATCGCCGTGCCTCTACCAGGTTCGCTGTCCACAAATATCGCTCCCCCGTGGCCACGCACTATTCCCAACACAGCCGCCATGCCAAGCCCACGGCCCGTGAATTTCGTGGTGAAGAAGGGGTCAAAGAGCCGCTGCCGCGTCTCAAGGTCCATGCCGCAACCAGAATCCCTTACGTCGAGATAGATGAAGTGGCCCGCCGGCGGCGGTTCGGCAAGGCATGATCTGGACAATTCAGATTCGGTGTATTCCGCAACCCCCGTCGCAATGTGGATATGGCCCACTGCGCCGCCAATGGCCTCCGACGCGTTGGTGATTAAGTTCATGACAATCTGCTGCAACTGTGCGGAATCCGCCAAGATCGACGGGAGTTGCGTCGCTAAGCCCAGTTCAAGGACCACCGATTTCGATATGGACACACGTAACAACTGCGCAATCTCGGCAACAAGGGCGTTGAGATCGACAGGGTGTACCAAATATCGCCCCTTACCGGTGTAGGCAAGCATCTGTCTCGAAAGATCCGCGGCACGGCGCGCCGCTTGGACCGCTTCTGAGATGCACTCCGCTTCCGGCGAGCCCGGCGCCAAGTCATGCACAGCGATATCGAGATTACCGAGGATTACCATCAAAAGATTGTTGAAATCGTGCGCTATCCCTCCCGCAAGCACTCCTAGACTCTCAAGCTTCTGTGTATGCAACACCCGCCGCTCCATCTCGATGCGCTCTTCAAGCGCATTCTTCAGCAGCGTGACGTCTTCGTGAACCACGAGAATCCTGGGAGGGCGGCTTTGTGGTATGGGCAACACTTTCGCAATGAACCAACGCGTGGCACCCTTCACTTTGCATTGGTATTCGAGTATCGATTCATCGCGATCGCCGCGTGTCAGACTTGAAAGCGCGTCTTCAAACGCCCGCGCGTATTCTTCGTCTATGCGATAGATATCGCGAACGACATGCAGAAACTGCACTCCCTCGGAGACCGACTTCGGGGGTTCTCCCATCAACCTCGCCAGCTCATGCCACGCATGGTTGACCGCAAGGATTGTCCCGGATTGATCCAACACACAGATATGCGCGGGCACGGCATCCAGCACGGCACGTATGAAACGCTCGGACTCGCGCCGTTGGTCATCCGCTTTCTTGCGCTCCGTAATATCCCAAATGACGCCGGTCATCCGAGTCGGTTGACCATCTTCGTCTTTGGATACCGTGGCCATGGATCGAACATACCGCTCCTCTCCATCGGGACGGATGATACGATATTCCGCGTCCAACGCCCCTTCGACATGAACCGCACAATGGGCCTGTTCCATCAGCCGCCCAACATCCTCCGGATGCACGCGCTGGACCCACTGCGCCACAATTTCGCGTTCAGGTGGCTGATCAATTCCGTGCATTTCGGCCAGGCGCCGGTCCCACACCAGCCGATCTTCGGCAAGATCCCAGTCCCAAATCCCCACATCGGCGGCCGCCGTCGCCAGCCGCAATCGGTCGGCCAACGTTCGTAGCTGGCGCTCGGCCTCATGGCGCTCCAGCGTCAAACCGATACTGTGTGCCGTACTCTCAAGTACCCTGACTTCGCTGTCCGAGAATCGACCGTCTCGCTCGAGACGCAATAGGCCAAGTACTCCGCCCAACCGGCCGTCCATCGAGAACGGAATTGCCACCATCGACTTAACGCCGAGATCGCCCATAGGTCCAGTCGCCGGTGAGGACAGTGCACTGGCGCGAACACTCTCGCCGGACTGTAGCGTCTGGCGCCAAGGCCCCGTTGCGCTCAGAGCGTCGCGCCACCACGTGTGAATCCGTTGAGAGGTAATCTCGGATACACGACACCATGAAACAAATCGGCTAGATGTCTCGGATACGTCTTCCAAGGTGCACACGCTGACAATATCGGATTGGGTCGTTTCCCCCAGAATGCTCAACGCTTCTCTCAGTTGGAATTCGCTTTGGCCTGCCGAATGAATGAGAAGGCGTAAGATCCTCGCATGTCCGTTCAACATGTGCTCATTCATCTGTAATTCTTCGGTCCGTCGCGCTACCAGCGACTCTGCTCTCCGGCGGCCTGCCAGTTGAGTTTGAACCAGCAACCCCGCGAGGCAGGAACAGAGCAACCCCAACGGAACTATCGTGTAGGGCCAGTCAACCGGATGGCGAAGTACAAAGCCGGAACCCGCTTGGACATTGATCCGGTAGCGATGCCCCGCATACGCAAAATCCCTGTTGAACCACAGATCGCCCACGGAATCGAGCCTTGTTCCCAAACGAGGCAAGTGCTCGTAAACAGTTCGCCCGGCCGGTTCACTCTCTAAATCGACCAGCGAAGTCGGCATACCTAAGGCGGGAATCTCTTCAATCACATGTTCAATAGTCTTTCCGAGGTCATACTCGCCAATGACAAACCCCTGGAGAGATTCGTCGCGTGGCACTTCCCCCCGTGTTCCATCGTAATAGACGGGAACGATTATGAGGGCCAGCGATGACGGGTTCGGCTCGTCGCTGCCGGACGATGACACGAGGCGCCCCCCTGGAAACAGTACTCTAAGAAGTATTGAAGGCTTTGCAGTTCGCCTCGCATTCGACATGGCATCTAGCAACTCGGCGTCCGTTCCGAGATCGATGCCTTCTTTATCCTTGTACACGCGAGACGGTTCCGAGTACAGCAGCGGGAAATATTCGTCCCTTGCACCGACGGGAACTGGTTCGAGTTTCGCGTTCAATTCTCGCACCGAGTAATCACTTAAACCGCTAGAGTGCGCAAACTCTTCGAATGCCTTGAGCGATTCTCGACGTACGCAAGGAACCCAAAACACTCTCTGGTCGGTTTCACCCTTCAGAATAGGTTCAGCGAACAAGATAAACTCTCTGGGCTCAACGACTTCGCTGCCTTCAAAAAGTCTCCGGAGCGCATCCAATTCCACAAAGTCGTGCTGGAGTTTGTCGACGATGCGCTCCGCCCGTTGCGAAGCCTCCATGGAGAAGTTGCTCTTCTGATTGTGCAGAGCAGAACTGCGCATCTCCCAGAAGATACCGGCTGTTACGGCACAACCAAGAAGTAAGATGCCCGGCGCCGCTATGGAAGATACTCGAAGACGCACCTTGTACGTTTCCTCGATTTGCGTCCGGAAGCTGGGGTTCTCGACTCCCCTCAAAGACTCGACCTATGAACACAAATACCTGCAAACAACTGCGCAAAACTCGCATACAAAATGGTCACGCAGCACGCTGAAACCGCTCGAATGCTACGAGACGCTTCCGATGCCACCTTACTTCACGTGAAGTGCCGAGTTGTCACAGATTTTCGGCTGTGCCTTCCGCAGCCTTATTGTATCAGGCACAGTTTCGAATTGACTAGAGCGCGTAGAGGTGTATACAGCTAACCAAGTCCGCTGCCTGAAGCAATGGCCATACGTAAACACTCTCGCCCTCGACAACGCTGCTCCTATTATTCCGGGCTTCCGCATCGAGCAGCCGCCGGCCCGGGAGACGCAAGATGAGCCAAGGCATATTGGGTCAGCTCGTTCAACGAATCGAAGACGGCCTCGGGGCCAAGAGCCACCAGTTCCTCGCGCGT
>JAIBAQ010000114.1 GCA_019695095.1 Candidatus Hydrogenedentota bacterium | reverse complement strand
AGCCAAGGCCGTGCCGCAAGTTCATCAAGCTGGCTCCACTCTTGCCGCAATCGGGCTTCCAGCGCGAATACTCCAAAACGAACACGCTGCGCAAAGGGGATGGGGGAGAAGCGCAGCAGGTCGAGCGGAGAGGTGAAGGGGTAGGTGACGCCGTCAAAGTGAAACCCCGTCTTGGGCCTTCGCCAGTTCAGACGGTCCGACAACCCCAATTCGCGACACAACTCGAAATAACCGTGATCCGCGCGGCATAGGAAATGGTAGTAGCGCTCAACCTGAGCGCCATCGAAATCGAACGTGGAGATCAGTCCCCCGACTTCCGGGCCTCGCTCGAAGACCTCGACGTGGAGACCACGTTTCGCCAGCGCCAAGGCCGCCGCAAGCCCCGATATCCCTGCCCCTATGATCCCGACTTTCGTCTTCATGTTTTCCGTTGTCGATGGTCCCGCCGGTCACTATACTTTGCGCAGCCTAACATAGGGGGTAAACGCGTTGCAGCCTTTAGCACACGGCACGAACCTTGCCGGACCCGCATTGACTGATGCGAAGGACTCAGCGACGGAGCGGGGCTCCACATTTCGCGGCAATCCGGTTTGGCTGCTCTCGCTGCTTCCAGTCCTTGTGGCTGTGTTCATCTGCTTCCACTATGGATTCGAAGCGCCGTACATGGATCAGTGGGAGTTAGTCCCGCTGATGGAGAAGGCATTTACTGGGCAAATCGCATTCAGTGACCTTTGGGCGCAACACAACGTCCACCGCATTCCCATTCCAAAGCTGATCATGCTCCTTCTAGCCCGCGTGAGCCATTGGGACACGCGATGGGAACGCGCGGTCAGTATGATCTTCGCCCTGTCCGCCGCCGCGCTGCTTTTCCGATCATTTCTGCGAGCCGGCCGTGTCACAAAATTTGCACCCTGGGCTTGGCTCGTTATCACGACACTGTTCTTTTCCGCCGCGCAATGGGAGAACCTGCTGTGGGGGTGGCACCTTCTCATCTACCTCAATGTCCTCGGCGCGATTCTCGTCTGCGGCGGGTTATCAAGCACCGATAACGGGGGGGCTGGCGTTGTCTTCGCGGTGCTCGGAGCCATACTCTCCGTTTTTTCCTACGGTAATGGCCTTATCCTTCTTCCTGTCGGGATGGCCGTGCTCGCGCTTTCCCAATGGAGCACCAAGCAGCTATCGCCGGGGCGATTCCTCGCATGGGCGTTTACCTCGTTGCTCATGGGCGGCGCATACGTTTGGGACTTCCACAAACCCTCGTACGACCCATCCTACGCGGGAGTGGTGACGTCTCCAGGGCAATACGCCTATTACGTGGCCGCCTACTTGGGCGCGCCATTGGCCAGCTTCGACCCTCGGCCCGCAGCCATAATGGGCGTAATCGGATTCTGCGCCTACCTAGCAGTACTCATCATGCGGTTGCGAACGCGCGGCCCTGCCAACGCGATGTTGCTCTTCGATGGTCTTGCCCTTTACGCCGTTGGGACGGCGTTCCTGACTGCTACAGCCCGAACCGGGTTTGGCGTTGTGCAGGCATTGAGTCCCCGCTACATCATGTTCTCGTCGCTTCTTTGGATTGCGCTGGCCGTGCACTTGAGTCAGTTTGTTGGCGCGAATGCAATCCCGCGAATGGCCGCGCGACTTGCGGCGCTCGCACTACTCGTCATTGGTGCTGCTGCCGCGGCAAATTCGGCGCTCGGTGTGTATCGCTGCGATGAACGCCACGACGGGCACATCGTCGCGAGAGACGCACTAGTCTCCGGCGAATCGACGGAGCTTCTTCGACGCCTCTATCCTGACGAACAGGTGGTGCTGAAAGGGCGAGAGACTCTGCAGAAGTACAAACTGAACGTGTTTCGATGAGCCTCGTACCAACTGCTGGCGTTGTCGTACTGAGTCGCAACGCTGTCGCCTTATGCCAATTGACCTGCCCTTCTCCCTGACGTATCCTTTCGCTTTCGGCAATGCAGTAAAGGATCTTCCAATGGCATGTGAAGCAACGGCCTACGCGCGAGCGGGCCTTATCGGCAATCCCTCAGACGGCTATTTCGGCAAGACGGTTTCGTTCATTATTCGAGATTTCGCCGCAAAAGTAAGTCTTTACGAGCACCCGGAAGTCGAGATTGTCCCGAGCATGCGCGACCGGTCGGTCTATCGGTCCATCCGCGACCTGGTCGACGACGTGCGCGCGTACGGCTACTACGGGGCCATCCGCATCGTGAAGGCCACCATCCGCAAGTTCTCCGACTACTGCGATTCCCACGGGATCACGCTGCCGGACCAGAACTTCCTCATCCGGTATCGCACGACGATCCCGCGGCACGTGGGTCTCGCTGGCTCCAGCGCCCTTGTGACGGCCACGTTGCGCTGTCTGATGGAGTTCTATGACGTCGAAATTCCGAAGCACATTCAACCCAACATCATTCTCAGCGTGGAAATCGAAGAACTCGGCATTTCAGCCGGTCTCCAAGACCGCGTTATCCAGGTGTACGAGGGGTGTGTGTTCATGGACTTCAATCGCGGCGTTATGGAATCGCGCGGCTACGGCGAATACGAGGAAATCGATCCCGCACTTCTGCCCAATGTCTACATCGCCTATCGGACGGGCCTGGCCGAGGGTTCGGAGGTCTTCCACAACAACATTCGAGAGCGCTGGAAGAACGGCGATCCCGAGATTATCGCGGCGATGCAGGACTTCGCCAGCTACGCGCAGAATGTCCGTGACCTGCTGGTGTCGGGACGCGGGGCAGAGATTGGTCCTTGGCTCGACAAGAATTTTGACCGCCGCAGATCCATTTATCGCATCGCCCAGGACCAAGTCGACATGGTCCTGCGGGCGCGTTCCGTCGGGGCCAGCGCAAAGTTTGCGGGTTCGGGCGGCGCAATTGTCGGCACCTACGAGGACGAGGCCATGTTTCAGAAGCTCGTCAAGGTTTTTGAAGGGCACGACACGGCGGTACTGAAGCCAACAATTCTGCCCAACTCGGGAAACTAGCGCGGATTGCTCGCGATCACACCGGCTACGAGATAGTCTCAGTGTGTTCATCAGGAACCCTGCGCCAGCGAGAAGAGGATTGTCTCAACCGTGTGGCAGGCATCTTGCCTGCCATTCGAAAGACTCCCGCCTAAGCAAACCGCTTCATGTACTGGAGGCTCTTCGTGGCAATGGCCTCGGGGCCTGGATCGAAGATAAACACCTCAACCGAGACGTAACCCTGATAATTAATGTCTTTGAGCGCCTCGAAAATGGGCCCAAAATCGACATCGCCCCAACCGGGGCCTTCGAGGTTGGCATCGTTCGCATGGTAGTGCGCCAGATACTTCGCGTGCTTACGAATTGTAGCCGGACGTCCCTCAGGTTCCGTTGTCATCGCTTTTGTATCAAGCAACAACTGGAAGTTCGGGTGATTGATGCGCTCGATGAGCGTGACCGTTTCCGCGGCGCTCTGACAGAAGTTCGTCTCGGCCTCGGTCAAAGGTTCCATACAAAGAATGACACCACGCTCTTCAAGCGCGGGCAGCGCCTTCTCAAACACTTCCACCGCGTAGTCGAACGCCTGCTGATACGCGACACCTTCCATCACGCTGCGCTGCTTGGGAGAACCGAAGATCATCTTCGTTCCACCTACGTCGCCGCAGAAATGGGCCAAATCGATGATGTACTGCGCCGTGCGGTCACGTACCTCCTTATCGGGATGCGTCAGGTACATTCCATCCGGCCCAACCAACACCCAGTGAATCCCAAGGATCTCGAGGTCTGCCTTTTCCGCCGCGCGAACGATTGTACGCCGCGTCTCGGGTGTGATATCGGTCACGTATTTGGAGAGTGTGAAGGGGGCAATTTCCAAGCCGTCGTAGCCAATCTCTTTCACGTAATCAATGGTGCGCTCAATGCTGTTCCAAGGCTGAAAAATCTCATTGCAGATGCCAAACTTCATGAAGCGGAATTCCCCCGTGACCGTTACGCGACCGAGTGCGCCTCGGGCTTATACAGGCTGACCTTGTTGCCGCCCGATCGCTTTGATTCATACATCATGCTGTCGGCAAGTTGAATAAACGACTTGACCGACGTGCCCTCACGATACTCGGCAACACCGATACTCAGGGTCAAATGATCTTCAGTGCGCCGCGCCAGCGAAGCCCGAATACGGTCGGCGACTCGCGTGGCTTGCTCCCCATCCGTTTCGGGGAGGAGAATGGTGAATTCATCGCCACCGTACCGGAACCCCAAGTCGACGTGTTCGCGCGTGCATTCGACTACCGCGTGACCCACCGCCTGTAGCACACGGTCGCCTTCGAGGTGACCCTTCGTGTCGTTGTAGCGTTTGAACTGGTCAACATCGAACAGCAGCAGCGACAGCGCGTGGCTCTGACGGCGCGCACGCTCGATTTCTATGGGGATGCGATCGTAGAAATACCGCATGTTGTACATCCCCGTAAGGCTGTCCTTGATGGACATTTCTTTCAACTCTTTTTCGAGCTGCTTCTGAAGAGTGACGTCCTTGCAAATCGCCAGAATCGAGTGAAGGGATCCATCCGGTTTGCTCACACTCGACAGCGAGACGATGACCGGCAGCGATGTCCCGTCTTTGCGCTTCAACTCCGTTTCGTAGTTCTGGAGCCGCCCTTCTTCGTGCAATTTGCGGCGGAGATATCCCATTTCATCGGGTCCGCCCACGTATAACTGAGCAACATCCGAACCGACCAGTTCCTTCGGGCTGAAGCCCAGCATGTGCAGAGCGCCTTCATTAATGAAGGTGATATGGTCGGTGGCGTTTGAGGTGATGATGGCGTCGAGCGTGCTGTGGAGCAGACTCTCAAGGTACTGCTTCGTCTCGCGCAGTTCGGAGTTCACTGCTTCGAGGTGTTCTGTCGCTTCCTGCACGCGCAGTTCAAGATTCTCTTGATAGCGGCGATTCTGAATGACAAGTTGGCGCTTCTCGAGCGCTCGCGACGCCGCCAACCCCACTTCTCTCAAATTGAAAGGCTTGACGACGTAGTCATCTGCCCCCGAATGCATAGCCTCGATGGCGCTGTTGATATCCACCATTCCCGTGACAACGACGATCGCCAGATCCGGGTCCATCTCTTTTGCCCGGCGAACCATCTCGATGCCGTTCATTTCCGGCATGTTCAGGTCGGTGATCATCAAGCTGAAGCTTTGAAAACGCAACAACTCAAGAGCGCGGAGGGGCGACGTTTCTCCTGTGCACTCGTGGCCCAATTCGGCAAGGTGGGCCCGCATCACATCGAGCACAGAGGGCTCATCGTCAATCAGAAGTATGGGTCCATCAACCACGTTAGGAGTGCCTTTCGGCTCGCTGTATACCAAAAACGCCGCGGACACACGCGGCGATTGGAGTACAACGTGGGTTTACCCGTGCGGTTACAAGTACTTTACAACAATAATCATGACGGCAATTGAGCCAAGCCCCAGGTATTTCTGGGTCTTGGTGGGCTTACGAGGGTCGTCTTTCGCGAACTTGTTATTCGCGAAAAGCCCTTCCATGCCCTTCTTTTCGGCAAGGCTCTGGTCGCCGCCCTTCTTGGGGGCGGGAGCTGCCGCTGCCAATGCCGGATCGGCGATTGCCGCAATCACACACACCACCAGCGCACACAGAAAAACGACTTTCAGCGCTTGTCTCCAGTCCATGGCTACTCACGCTCCTTTCGTTGGCACTTTCCTTCTAACTCAAGTGTACACGCCAACGTATGGGGAATGCAATGCCTTAGCCCCCTCTGCGGATACGAACCCAAGCAATCGGACTGACTCACCCAACCGCCTCCAATAGGCATTGCTGCGTCCATGCACTCAAAATGGAAGAGGGCGGCCCGTAGACCGCCCTCAAAACTGCGAAATCTGACGAATTCAGTTAGCTTACCTTGGCGCGCAATGCCTCGATAATCGCTTGAGCTTCCTTGTTGTCGCTCGTCTTGCGATCATGCCAATCAGGATAGGTCAGCAGCGTGACGCCATATACCTGCTGCAAGGTCTCTACCGTGACCTTTGTGCTATTCGCGCTAACCGACTCCAACTTGATCGACAGTTGCGTGCGCCGAGGCGTGAAGAGTTTCAAATAGCGCTTCATGTCCGTGAACGCTACGAATTCTCCGCGCTTGTCACGCGTGTAGATCTCAAGATCCATTTCGCGCAACACAGCTTTCGTGGCCTGCCACGTGTCATCCAAGTTCTTGTTGACCGTAATCGTGTCTTCCATGGCGAATCCGCCCGTGTCGCGCTTGGCGTGCGCGCAACCGGGAAGAACCATGGCAACCAGCAGTAACGAACAAACGATGTATCGACTCAGTGTCATCATCATGCGTAAGTCCCCGTTTGACTGCGGATTGTAGCACAGACCCGTGAGGGCTTCAAGCACGCAATTTGCAGCAGTACATCTCAGCGACCTCGCGATTCGTTTTCCCGCAAGACGTTTGAACATGTTTCCTTCCTTTGCTACGCTGTCTTGTCCTATAAGGAGTTGTGAATGTCCATGGAGTCCCCGCAGGCATCGGTGCTCGTCGTAGACCGCGATCCCTTCGTCACGCGTTCCATTATGGCTTTCCTGGATGAGCGGGGCTACGAGGTGGAGTGGGTCGATGACGGTGAAAAGGCCTATAACCGGCTCGATGACCGTACCTTCGACGTCCTAATTACCGACCTGAATGCCCCACGCATAAATGGCATGCGTCTCATGGCCGTCGCCAAGGATCGCAATCCTGAGATTACCGTTGTCCTTATTACTGAAGAACCTGATGTGGAACACGCTACGGAGGCCATGCGCCAAGGGGCCTACGACTTCCAGACGAAACCCCTTAATCTCGGTAGACTTGAAGCGGTTATTCAACAGGGTCTAGGCCGGCAGCGGCTGGTTCTTGAACAACACGAGTTGCGCCGCCGCCTGGACGAGCAATATGGCTTGGGGAGTCTGGTAGGCAAGTCTCGCCAGATGGTGAAGGTTTATGAGGCCGTTCGCCAGATTGCACCGTCGCGCTCAACTGTGCTCATACAGGGAGAAACGGGTACGGGCAAGGATTTGATTGCCCAAGCCATCCACACGAACAGTACCCGCAGAGACGCGCCGTTCGTCAAGCTCAACTGCGCCAGCATCCCTGAAGCCCTCGTAGAGAGCGAGCTGTTTGGCCACGTGGCCGGCGCCTTTACCGGCGCCAACAAGGCTCGCGCCGGGCGTTTTGAAGTGGCCGACACGGGGACGCTGTTTCTCGACGAAGTGGGGGAGTTGTCTCTGGGATTGCAGGCAAAGCTGCTGCGTGTTTTAGAGTCGCAGCAGTTCGAACGCCTTGGAGATTCGCGCACCATTTCGGTCGATGTCCGTTTGATCGCAGCCACCAATCGGCCCCTGGAAAAGATGGTGGAAGAGGGGCATTTCCGCAGCGACCTGTACTATCGCCTGCGTGTCGTGACCATCGACATGCCCGCGTTGCGCGCGCGCCGCGAAGACATCCCGCGCCTCGTGGACCATTTCTATCGAATTGCTTGCGACTCGAACGGGAAACAACTCGAAGGCATTACCCGCAACGCCATCGACGTGCTTCTGCGCTACGATTGGCCCGGCAATGTGCGCGAACTCAAGAACATCATTGAGGGTATGGTCGTGATGGCCCGCAACGGTTCCGTGCTCGACGTTGCAGGCATTCCCGAGCACATCCGTCGCAATACGATTCCCGAGGTGCGCGAAATTCGCATTCCTACCGGAGCGACCATGAGCGAGGTCGAACGAATCGTTATTGAAGAAACCATGAAGGTCTGCGGATACAACAAAGAGAAATGCGCCAAAGTCCTGGGTATCGGCCTTCGCACCCTCTATCGCAAACTGAAGGAATTTGACGTCCGCTAGTGTAGTGAATCGTAATTAGGGCAACATATTGGTTGACCCAAGGATCAGTCAATAGCGGCGGAAAACAGGGGAAAACAGGGGAAAACAGGGACTGACACAAGCGCAGGGAGGCGGACAGCCTGTTTTCTTGAGTGCCGTAGGCACGGCGGACTCCAGCCTGGCGCGGCATAGCCGCAATTAGAAGAGACTATACCACGGATGCACACCGATGAACTCCGATGGAGAAACCAAATAAGCGGCACGGCTCCCTTGGCCGCGAGCATCTACACTATTTCCAGCCTGCGGCATACACCACGCTGCGCGAATTTCCCTCTTGTCATTCCGAACGGGGGACCGCGCGAGAGCGGGTTTCAGTGGTAGAAACGAAACCCAAGCGGACAGCCTTGACAAGGAAGTGGGCAATATACCCTGTGCTTCGTTCGCAATTACTCAGACAGCGTCTTCTCTGGAGTGCCGTAGGCACGGCAGACTCCAGCCTGGGGTGAGATTCGCGTCACTGACGCGAATCGAAACCCCAGGTTCCAGCCCCCACCCAACGAGTGCCCTGTCAGGGCGCAAGCACCACGCCGCAGTCATCGACTACGGCTACCTGGGCCACATTTCGAGAAGTAGGCTCATGCAGGGTCTGTTGCGTTTGGACTCACACCGCGCTCGTACCTTGAACGTCAGTCATGTTCTTTGTAGCGCCCGCTCTCTATGGCGGGTGTCTTCAGGCTAGGGATGTCGCACCTTGTGGCGCAGCCGCCCTCGGCTGCGATTCCGTAGCGCCCGATCTCCGCCGACACACCTGTCGGCACGCCGGGCGTCCCCCAGCGCTCGCCGAGCGCGGCGCGGATAACCGCAACCTCTGTCGTGGCTCAGCACATCCAGGCATATCCGTAAACCACGGCCAACACGCAACCGTTCAACAACTTGCTCCCCAAATACGCAACTTTTTAACGATCTTGAGGAATAGGGACCTGGGGCAGAGATTCGCAATGATGTTTTGACTCGGCACTCTGGAGCGCTGCAAGCGCGAAATGCCCCAGGTACCGGCTCAGCCCGTCCCCAAGGGCGCTGACTCGCCATCGGAGTGCAAAAAAAAGACCAAGTCGGCTTCACTACCCGACTTGGTCTATCGCTTGTGTCGTTGTCCCGGGATCCTTACGGCGCCCGGCGCCCTGCAGGCTATTCCGCCTTGGGCTCGCCTTCTTTCTTCGCGGGAGCGTCAAGCGTCTCTTCTTTGACGCCCTTGATGCCTTCCTTGAACTCGGTGATGGCCATGCCCAAGGACCTGCCCACGCCGGGGAGCTTTCCCGCGCCGAATATGACAAGGACGATGACCAATATGATGATCAACTCCGGACCGCCTGGTAATCCCATAATTTTGTTCTCCGGCTGCGGACTTCAGGACACCGCAGCAATGTTGCCTCTATAGACAGAGTATAGACGTGCGCTTCAGGTAATGCAAGCCGCCACCGTTTGTATTTTTCAGTACAGGGGTCTCATAGGCTAACACAAAATGTGGTAGTGTGTCCAAGAAATATTGACAATTGCTTTCCCATATTGGTATTCTTTGTTTCGTTACGTTGGAGGCTTGTTGACCCCAAAAGGAGGATGTTCGATGTTTATCTTGTTTCTTGCTTATCTGTTCGATGTGCTGTTTGGCGGTTTCTCGTTCCAGATTCCGATGCTGCCGTTCTAAGCATTCAGCAGAGACGATCTGAGGGGGCACCTGCTTAGGTAGGGGCCCCTTATGTTTTTCCCCCCAATTGTCGTGGTGTCAACAAAACACAGTTGACATCGTGCGGAAGGGTCTGGTACCCTACGACGGTTGGAACTTGGCTTGTCAACGGATGGAGGATATCGACATGTTGTGGATTCTCTGGCTCTTTTTCTGGGTTTTCGTCGGCAATCAGATCACCCCGTTCTTCGTGGGTCTTGCCAGCGGTTTCTAAGAGACCGATAATTCCGCGAATACTGCCGCCGACCCTTGGGTCGGCGGTTTCGCTTTTTTTACCCTGCTGCCGTCTTTAACGTGTCGGCCGTGCGGCTATCCCTGATTTCTCACGAACACACTTGAACTTCTCTCGTAACCAGTGTGTTTGCGAGACTTGCGGCGAAAAACTAAGCGGTTCTCCGAAAACAGCGTGTGTTCGCGACAAATCCTCACGGCATAACCTCCAAGTCTTGCACGTGAGCAATTTGCGTCGGCGAACAATCGCGCCGGTGCAAATCGTGGACTATTTCACGAAGATCTCGTCCAGTGCGACCTCGCGTATAGTCCCAGCCTTGGAGAGTGCCTCCATATCCATCTTGTTCTTCGTGCCCACCACTGAAATCATCTTCGGACGTCCGGTAATCCTCTCCCGGTAAAAACCAAGCATCGTCTCCATATTCGACGCTTGAATCTGCTCAAATCGCTGCTTACGCGGGTCACCCGTTAAGCCAAGATACTCCCACGTACGAACCGCAGGCAGGATTTGGCGGAATCCGAGCTTGGATGCCCGGTAGTTGCTGATCAGCGAATTGCGTGTCTCCGCAAAACGCGACTCGGACACCGGCAGATTATCCATAATATCGATAAACGTCGTCGTGGCCTCGGCCGCCTTGTCAACCTGCGTCCCTATTGTCCCCATGAGAAGGTCCATGTCACCGAGCCGCTCGCCCCTGCTGTAGACGGCCCAGGCGGAATAGGCCAGTGCGCGGGCCTCGCGCAACTCCTGGAACACGACCCCGGCCATGCTGCCGCTGAAATAGTTGCTGTAAAGCTGCCCACCCACGAAGTCGTTCTCGTCAACCAGACCCGTTCCGAATTCGAGCCGGATTTGTGCCTGCGCCATTTCTTTGTCGAAGAAGTAGATCTCATTGTGCTCGGGCGTTCGCGGCGACAAGTGGCGATAGGGAGGGGGATCGGCAAGCGGCGCATTGCAGGGGAAGCTTCGCTCGAACACCTCTTTCACCCGTTCGGGCGAGAGTGTGCCTACATAGTAGACCGTTGCCTTGTACCCCAAGAGGCCCTTCACCAACGCATAAAGTTCTTCTGCGGTCAGTTGCTTGAGGTTCTCGGAAGGCAAGGCCCGAAGCATCGGCGATTCGCTGCCGTACTTGTTGTACAGCGAGAGCGCATTCGCGATGACCGGCGCGTCCTTCTTCGCGTCTTCCCGTTGTACCAGCGTAATGCGGATCAACTCGTCCAACGCGGCCTTGTCGCTGGTAGGCGAGTTTAACGCCTCAGCCATAAGAGCCATCGTCTTCTCAAAGTTCTCGTCAATCCCGGAGATCGATAGTGAAGTCGTCTGGTCGCCGGAACCTACTCCGAAACTTGCCCCGAGCTTGTACCACTCCTTCTTCAAATCGGCCGGGCTAAGCCGTGCCGTGCCCGACTTGTCGAGCAGGCCCGTGGCTATTCCAAATCGATTGTCTTCCCAATTGCCTACGTCGACGGATATGGTGAACGAAAACAGGTCGTTTACCGGATTGGAGACGTGGTAGAGCTTGGAGCCTCCAGGAAGTTCCACGACCCTATAGTCTTTTTGCGGATCGACGAAGACAGGCTCGATCTCCTTAACCGGCATGGCCAGTATCTTCTTCGCAAACTCGGATTGCCGGTTGGGATCGATGTTGATCTTGTCAATGGCGGGCTTTTCGATACGCGTCACTTCTTGTTGTTCATCGACGCGATAGCCCGCAACGTAGTCTCCCTTGAAGTACTTCTTCGCGACCCGTATTACGTCTTGTTTCGTCAGCTTCTCCATGCGCGCAATCTTTGCGATGGTATGGTCCCATTCTTCGTGCGAAATGAAGCTGCTCCGCATCATCTTCACTCTCGCCTCGTCCGATTCGAGTCCTGCCTTCAGGCCCTTCTTGTAGTCGAGAATGATGGCGGGTACGACCCAGTCCTCTATCTTGCCCTGCTTCACAAGCTCCACCTGCTCCAAGAGTAGTCTCTCGACGTCCTCCAACGACTGGCCGTCTTTGGGGATTCCCCACAGGAATTGCGCTCCGTAGTCATTCTGGATCTCGGGGTATGCCCCGGCGCTTCGAACGCGCTGTTGCTGGTTCAGATTGAGGTCGATGAGACCCGCGGACGCGTTCGATAGAACCATATCAAACAGTTCCAAGGCATCCGCGTCCCGGCTGTCTTGCGCCACAGTCCGGAATGCCAACAGCACGTAAGGCTCTCCTTTGTACTTCACGGTCAGCCGCTCCGGTCCGCGTAGCGGCTTCTCACGCCAATGCTGGGCCTTCGGCAGCTTCTTGGGTTCCCAACGTTCGAAGTAGCGCTCAATAATCGCCATCGTGGCGTCGACGTCAATGTCGCCGGAAATACAGATCGCCATGTTGTTCGGTACGTAATAGGTGTTGTAGAAATTGTGAATGTTCACCAAGGACGGCTTTTTGAGGTGTTCCACAGAACCAAGCACTGTCTGCTGGCCGTAAGGATGGTGCTTATACAAGACGGACGCCACGGCTTCCCAGAAGCCCCATTCCTTGTTGTCCATCGACCGGTTCTTTTCTTCATACACAATCTCGAGCTCCGGCTGGAATAGACGAAACACGGGACTGGAAAATCGCTCCGATTCGATTGCCGCCCACTGCTCAAGCCGGTTGGACGGCAAATTGACCTTGTACACCGTCTCTTCCACGGAGGTGTGTGCGTTCAGGCCCGTGCCGCCCATGGTCTTATACAGTTTGTCGAGTTCGTTGGGAATGGCGTATTGCGCTGCCAATTGCGATTCGCGATTGATCTCCGCATAGATTGCCTTGCGCTTCTCAGGGTCTGACTCGCGAAAATGTTCCTCATACAGTTCTGTAATCCGATCGATATGACTGCGCTCTGCCGCATAATCGGTTGTGCCAATGTTCTCCGTCCCCTTGAACAGCAAGTGCTCCAGGTAATGTGCCAATCCGGTCGTTTCCGGAGGGTCGTTCTTGCTGCCTGCCCGGACGGCTATTTCCGCATAGAAGCGCGGCGACTCGTGGTCTTCGGTCAGGTAAACCCGCAGTCCGTTGTCCAATTCGAAGATTCGAACCGCCATCGGGTCAGCCGTGTTGGGTTTGTGGATTTCGCGGTACCCAGCGTTTGCCGAGGCGGCAAAGAGCACTACTGCACACACGACCGCTGCAAAGACTCGACGTATCACCATGGGGGCAATCTCTCCCTTCGCGTTACGCGACATCATGGAATGCGGATACCTTACTCCCGTTCATGCTCATTGAGACGGGGCCGCTGCCTTCTTGAAGAGGAACAAATGTTGAGAGGGAAGGCTCTCAATCAACTGAGCTAACACAAATCCCGCCGCTTTCCACTCCCGAGTCACCTGCTCCACGGACATTCGGTGCTCCAACTTGATGTGATTGGCCGAATCGCCCTCCAGCCGGTACTCAACCAGGGCAACGCGCCCTTCCGGTTTCAGCAGGGCATGGATTTTCGCCAACATCGCCGACGGTTGCTGAAACTCATGGTAGACGTCCACGAGCAGAACCCAATCCGCGATACCCGGCGCCACCTTCGGATCGTCCTCAGTTCCCAGGACGGGCTCAACGTTGGTGATGTCTTCCTGCTTGCACCGCTTCTTTAACTCCTCAAGAAACTCGGCCTGAATATCCACCGCATAGACCTTGCCCGAGGGCGCTACGCTTTTGGCAAGCCGGCGGCTGAAGTAACCGGACCCGCATCCCAAATCGACTACCACATTGCCATCCCGAAGACTCATAGCCTTCAAGACGACATCGGGTTGCTCTTCCTTGTCGCGCTCGGGCCGCTCCAGCCAATCGACGCCCTCATGACTCATGACCGGCGCGGGTTTTCGCTCGGCCTTGGCGGCTTCGTCGCCCGCATAAACATATGCGGATAGCCCAGCCATCGAGACCAGCCCGGCAATGAGCATAGACCTAAACGGCATGTTTATCGCTCGAACTGAGTACACTCGGATCATAAATTGAGCCTCTTATCCGCAGCCTTTGCCGATTCCCAAGACCTTAGCCCAGACTTCTCACGAACACACTTGAACCTCTCTCGTAACCAGCGTATTTGCGAGACTCGCGGCGAAAAACAAAGCGGTTCTCCAAAAACAGCGTGTGTTCGCGAGAAAGCCTCATGGCATAACCTGAACGTCTTGCACGTGAGCAATTCGCGCCGACGCTCAATCGCGCCGGTGCAAATCGCGAACTATGGTGTACTCTCCGAATCCACAAAGGCAAGCCTCAACGCGCTCCATGTGGACAATTCACGCCGGCGTTCCGTTGCGCCGTGCAAATTGCGGGATGGCACTGATGCTGATACACTATCTACGGTCTTAGTTTGCTGACTCCTGGAGAAGCCATGCACAGCCGAACGGAACTCGTCTTTCGTGGGACAGATCGCTATTACCTCGATCCCGAATTGGCGTCTGTTGTGAATATTTCTCTCGCGATGGAGAAGCCGCTGCTCCTCACCGGCGAGGCGGGCACGGGCAAGACCCAACTGGCGCTCGAAGTCGCGCGCGCCTTGGGTATGAATACCGAGATCCTCCGCGCAAAGTCCACCATCAAAGGGGAAGAAGCCTGCTATACACAGGATACCGTGCTTCGCCTGAACGATGCCCGCTTCGGAACCGGCACCACCGGCCGAAATGTCGACCGCTTCTTCGATTATGTGATCTGGGGTCCCATCGGACGCGCCTTTCTCGCGGATACGAAGGTGGTGCTTCTTCTGGACGAAATCGATAAGACGGAGTCCGATGTTCAGGACAATTTGCTGGATATCCTCGACGAGTGCCAATTCACGATTCGCGAAGTTAACGAGACTATCAAAGCCCGGGTTCGACCCGCGATATTCATCACTTCCAACGCCAAACGCGAGCTCTCGGATCCGTTCCTGCGTCGTTGCTACTGCCACCACATCGCGTTTCCTTCCCCGGAGCAGATGCTTGAAATCGTCAAACTGCACTATCCTCGGACCAACGCGGGGTTGATGGAAGCCGCGATTACCATCTTCTACGAACTGAGGGAACGCGGTTTTGAGAAACCGCCTGCCACCAGCGAATTGCTGAACTGGATTGGCGCCTTGGAGCATACCGGTTTGCGACCCGATCCAAAGAATCCCCCTTTGATTGGCGTGTTGCTGAAGCGAGCCGGTGATATTCAGTCTTTCCGCGATGGCGGACGCTCCCGAAGGTTCGCGTAAACCCTCGCCACGCCAGCGCGCATCTTACCGGGAGGAATAACCCGGAGTCTCGATTATGGCTACTACCGCAGTCAAGCGCCGCACGCCCATCTTGTTGTGGCCCATCATTTTGGCATGGAGACTTGTCACCTACATCGTCAAACTGACCGGGATTCTGGTGGCCCTCGTGCTGGGCGTCATCTTCATGTTTGTCGGCTGGATTCTGATTTCGTCAGTCATAGGAGCACTGATAGGCGTCCCCTTGTTCATCCTGGGGCTGCTGATCACCGTCCGCGCACTGTACTGAAGCGCACCCTACTTGCCAAAAACGACGAGCTTGAACCAGAGCTGGACCAACTGGCGCAAGGTGCGCGCCAGCCTGGGGAAGTTGAAGAACTGAGAGCGTCCATGTGCGCGCTGGAAGTGGTGTACCGGCACTTCCACAATTCGGTAACCACCTTTCTTAATCCTGAACATCAACTCCACGCATATCGTGCCGCTGTCGCTTTCCAGAGTGAAGTCGTCAAACATCGAACGGCGTAAGAGACGAAAATCACAGTCCGTGTCGCGCACGCGAATACCGAAGATGAGTCGAACGAAGTGGTGGTAAATCCGCCCGATGACGATCCGGTGCAGCGGGTCGCCGCGGGCGATCTTGTATCCCTGGACAAGGTCGACCTCCGGCCCCGCCTGCTTGTATAGCTCTTCAAGTTCGCGCACGTCGTACTGCGCGTCGCCGTCCGTGTAGAAGATCCATTCACGAGTGCCCGCCGCGAACCCGCTCCGCAACGCACCCCCATAGCCTCGATTCTTTTCGTGATGCAACACACGAACGGACGGAAAGCGACGTTCGATTTCGTCCAGCACGGCGCGATTCCGAGGATCATGACTTCCGTCGTTGACGATTGTCACGTCGTATTCGACTCCAAGCCGTTCCACCGTCTCAAGGGTCAACAAGACCATGCTCCCCATCGTTCCCCAATCGTTGTAGAACGGATAGAAGACGGAAATCCCCGGTTTGACCGCACGTTCCGGCGCTTGCGCGCTCATTTCACGTATTCCGTCATGCGCGATCCGAAGTAGTCCCGGGTTGACTCCAATCCCTCTTTAACGGACGTGCGTGGAGCCCAAGCAAGCGTATCCCTTATCTTCCGATTCGAGACCGATATGTTTCCTACGTCGAGTCCTTTCCAGTCGTTGTCCCACGAAACGTGCGCTATAGAGCCCTTCCCAATGGCGTCTATGACCATCTGCGCGAAATCCGTGATCGCGTGCTCTTCATCTCCCGACGCAAAAAAGACCTCACCCCAACTCGACTGCGACGTCGCCGCAGTCAGAATCGCATCCACGCAATCGTCCACATACAGCACATTGCGCTTTTGACGACCCTCACCGAATATCGTCAGCTGCTTGTTCTGAAGGGCCTGTCCAATGAAGAAGTTCAGCACTCCGGATTGACTGCTCTTAATGTTCGCTCGCGGCCCAAAGATGTTCGCGAGCCGCAATACACACGTCTTCAATCCGTACACGCGATGGTAGATGAGATGGTACTTTTCCGCGACACTCTTGTTGGCCGAGTAGATATCGAGCGGAAATTCGGGGTGGAGTTCATCAATCGGGCTATGCACCATCTGGCCGCACTGCGTACTCGTGCCGATGTACACGACACGCGCATCGGGATTGTCTTTGCGCAGACATTCCAGGATGTTCATGACTCCACGGCAATTCACGTCAATGTCGAAGAAGGGATCTTTCAACGAATAGGTGTGAGACGTGTGGCCCGCGCAATTGATGACGAAGTCTTGCTCGACAATGACGGGATTCACTAAGGTGAAGTCCCGGACGTCATTGATGATCGTTCGAATCGCATCCTCGTAGCCCCTGATGTTTGCAGGGTTTCCGCCGCCCTGCGACATCAGCGAGTCGAGTACCGTGACTTGGGCTCCCAAATCACAACATCGAATGGCCAGGTTGCTTCCAATAAAGCCAAGTCCCCCTAAAACCAGGACCCGCTTCCCCTTTAGTGATTTCACCATTCCGCGTGCGCTTCCCAAAACTGACTCATCCAAGACCGTTCAATCGCAGTATAGGTAAGCCATAAGGGACGATCAAGACCGCATTTGTCCTCTGCGACGCGATCGCTTGAGTCGCAGATTTGACCCGGCGTTCCGGTTGCGCATCATTGATATGCGCCCCGCGCCTGTTCTACGATCTGTGAGGGTAAGGGTATCTCGCAGCCCAATGACATAGGTCAATCGCGAATACCGCCCTTCCCATCGAACCACGTGTTCGACGAATTAGAATGGACGCCTCCCGGTGGCAGTCGCGGCCGTTCGTACTCAAACGACACAACAAAGGACACCCATGGCTGAGCAGTATATTTTCACGATGATTGGCCTCAACAAGCACTACGGCCAGAAGCATGTTCTGAAAGACATCTACTTGAGCTTCTTTCCCGGAGCAAAGATTGGCATCGTCGGTGAAAACGGCTCCGGTAAATCGACCGTGCTGCGCATCATGGCCGGGCTCGACGAAGAGTTTCTTGGGAAAGCGGCTTTGTCAAAGGGGTACGCTTCAGGCATGGTCGCTCAGGAGCCCTTGTTGGACCTCAGCCTTTCGGTGCGCCAGGTTCTGGAATCGGCCTTTTCCGACACCATGGCGCTGATGAATGAGTACGAAGCCATTGCCGCGAAGATGGGGGAGCCCCTCTCGGACGACGAAATGCAAGCCGCCATTGATCGCATGGGCGTCCTCCAGGACAAACTGGACGCCGCCGATGCCTGGAACCTTGACCAACGTTTGAACCAAGCCAGTGAAGCCCTTTGCCTTCCTGATGACGATCGCATTGTGGGTTCGTTGAGCGGCGGGGAAAAGCGGCGCGTAGCCCTGTGCAAAGCATTGCTTGAGCGCCCCGACCTGCTCCTCCTCGACGAGCCGACCAACCATCTCGATGCGGAGACCGTGGACTGGCTCGAAACGCAACTTCGCGATTACCCGGGTACGGTCATCATCGTCACCCACGATCGCTACTTCCTCGACAACGTAACCAAGTGGATACTCGAACTCGAAGGCGGTCACGGTATTCCATGGGAAGGCAACTACTCGTCGTGGTTGGAGCAGAAACTGACCTTGCTCCTCACGCAAGAGAAGGGCGATTCGGCTCGCTCGCGCGCTCTTCAGCACGAATTGGGCTGGATTCGCATGAGCAACAAAGACCGCCACGAACTCACACGCGCCCGCCTCGCTCAATACGAACAACTCGTCGCAAGAGAATCTGCTGTGGGTAAGGGCGACAACACGGTCATTCAAATTGCCCCAGGACCCGAACTGGGCGAGCAGGTCATCGAGTTCAAGAACGTAACGAAGCGATTTGGTGACACCACGCTCTTCCAAGACCTCAGTTTCATCGTGCCCAAGGCGGCCATCGTGGGCATCATCGGTCCCAACGGCACGGGCAAGACCACTCTCATGCGCATGCTCGTGGGCCGCGAGCCTGCCGACGAAGGTGAGATAGTGACTGGCGCGACCGTGAAGATCGCCTATGTCGACCAGGAACGTGAAACGATCAAGGGCGATTGCGGCCTGCTCGAAGAAGTGGGCGGCGGTGCGACGGATGTAACACTGGGAAAAAGGACGGTGCCCATTCGTCAGTATCTTTCTTGGTTTGGATTTCGCGGCGCCGATCAACAGAAGCGCGCCAGTGAACTTTCCGGTGGCGAGCGCAACCGCTGTAACCTCGCGAAGTTGCTCAAGGAAGGCGCAAATGTGCTCCTGCTGGACGAGCCGACCAATGACCTTGACGTCAATACACTCCGGCTCTTGGAGGAGGCTATTCTCAACTACAGCGGCTGCGTCCTTGTGACCAGCCACGATCGCTTCTTCCTCGACCGTATCTGCACACACCTCTTGGTATTCGAGGGAGAAGGCAAGGTCCGTTGGTTCAAAGGGAACTATCGCGACTACGAAGAGTGGCGCCTCAAAGAACTGGGCAGCAAACTATTCGAAAACCGCCGCGCCCGCTACCGCAAGATCGTGAAGTAATTCTCCAGGCAACAAA
>JAIBAQ010000113.1 GCA_019695095.1 Candidatus Hydrogenedentota bacterium | reverse complement strand
CCCTGTGTGCAGACCCGAACTGGCTAGTCTTCGCTATCCTGATCGCCGCCTTCGCCCGGACCGCGTTGGCGCCGGCGCCGCTCGCGCAGGGCGTTCGCCTTGTAGAAGAGCGCAGGTTCGATAATGGGGTCATGCAAGCCTTGTGTCTCGATATCGCCATAGCTGACGCGTCCGCGATAGGTGCGGTTCGAGAGGATAATGGCGATGGCCTGGCGGGACCACTTGTTGCCTTTTCGCGTGAAGATCCCTTTGGAATGGAGATAGTTGACGACTTTGCCCGTACTACGCGTAGCCAGATATTCACGGAAGATCGTGCGGACGACTTCCGCTTCACGATCGTCCACGATAAGTGGGCGTTCGTCGTCGTTGCCACGGCGATACCCGTAAGGAGCCGGGCCCGTTCCGTAGCGCCCCTGTTGTACCGCGCCGAGCTGGCCGCGTTTTACTTTCGCGCCATGCGACAGCCGCGTAGTGTTCTCCAAGGTTTCCAGCTTTGGAAGCCCTTCATCATTCACGCTGACATGGCTCTGCGGGGAGTTCTTTGGTGTTTGCACCGCCAGAGAATCGGAATTAGAGGTGTGTTCAGTGGAATCCATTTGCCGTAGCCCGTCCACATTTTGGTATGAATTCGTTAAATTCGACTGCCACGTGTGCACCGGACCAGTCCGTCGCGCCCCGACGGAAGCTAGTCCCACGAGCAGAGAGTCCCAAGAGCTCTATCGATAGTGTAAAGCAGACTGCGGGCAATGTCAACAATATTCTGACAAAAACGGCAAGATGTCGAGCGTGGCTTTTAGCATTGCCTTGGCGTTGTGTCAGCCAAAGACCTCAGAACAAGATGGGCGTTATCGGCGCAACCACCTAAGAAGACAGGACTTATCAAAAAAGAAGCGGGGTGGCCTCTATCCCCGAAGAGGTCACCCCGTTATCGATTTACACGAATGCCGGAAGGAATGATTATTTCACTTTCTTCTTAATGGGCTTCGCAAGAGCGGTCAGGGAGTTGGGAGTGGAGCTGTATGGACCCGCTTCGCTCGCAAAGCTCTTTTCGGCGACTTCAGAAACTTCTCGGACGCTCATGCCGGCGGCCTTGGCTTCTGCTACGACTTCATGCATGCGCGTGATGATGCGCTTGCGGCAATCTTCGCGGCATTTCGCCTCGATTCCCTTGTTGACGAAGACGCCCATGCCACGGCGGGTATAGAGCAGCCCCATAACTTCAAGGTCTCTGTATGCCTTGGCGACCGTGTTGGGGTTAACACCAAGACGCTCGGAGAGTTCGCGTACGGAGGGAAGTTGATCCCCGGGTTTCAGCCTGCCCGACGCGATGGCAAACTGAACATGGTTTTCGATCTGAACATAGACGGCTACACTGCTGTTGATGTCGATACTTGAGAGCATCTTGACATTCTCCTCCGGCTTGACGCATCGTGCATCGATGGGTGCGGCGGAACCGGCCCGACGCCACTCAATGAGATTCAGATGCGTCTATCAGTAGTTCACACACACCATATTATATCTAGTATAATTCTCCAATGCAACATCAAACTCGATCTAAGGAGATTGTGATGACCAATGGTCAAGTCATAGCACGGCATCGTGTGGGCAGAAATGCAACGCTGTATCTGCTCCTCTGCATGGGAACCTTGCTGTCGCACGGGGCGGAGCGGAGTGGCTCCGTGTTTATGGAGGTTACCGACATTCTGCAAAACAATCTGCCATCGCGAGTCGAGTTGCATCCTGAAGGCGGCGGTAACCCGCTTGTGTTTAACCTCAAGAATGGCAAGGGAATGCAGGAGTGTCCCACGGGGAAATATGTGGCGTACGTTTACGCATACGATTGGGATATCCCGGTTTTAGTCAATATTCAAAGCGTTTCCGTGGAAGCGAACGGCACGGCCAATCTCAGTGTTGAAGTCGTTGAAGGAACGCAAGGAAAGCTCACGTTGCGAGCGTTTGATCAAGATTACGATCTTGTAATGGACCGCGTTGAGGTTGAACAAAAAACGGATCCCGCGAATCCGGCCGATTTTCCGGGAGCGAATCCAGTTCCATTCGAATCACCTGTTTTGTCTAAAGACGCAGGATGGTACAAAGGAGATTTGCACGTTCGTTCGATTCACGGCTCCGGAAAAGAGACGGTTGGCCAATTGGTGAAGCGTGCAGACAAGTCCGGTTTGGACTTCATCGCGATTACCGATCGCAACACGATGGCTTCGGTGTTCGACAGCGATTTTCAATCGGACAAAGTGGTATTGATACCCGCGCTCGAATGGGGAACGGATGAGCGCGGCGTGGCGCTCATCTACGGCCCGCGCACGTTTCCCGAGCTCACCAACGACATCAAAGACGATCAAGGAGTGTGTCAGCGAGTCCAAGCGCAAGGGGGCATCTTCGCCATAGCGCATCCGTGCTTTCCGAATTCCCCATGGCAGCGAGGACTCAGCTATGTCAATGCGATAGAAGTGTGGTCGCGCGACTGGAGAGGAGTGCCTCCACTCGCTCTCGATCAGTTGATGGAAGAGTACAAACGCCGCGTGGACGACAAACTGGTGTATTCGATTTCGCGCGCGGCGAAGACGCCCGACCTATCCGCAAACGGCCAAGCGGCCATGTTCTGGGATTACGAGCTTGTTCGAGGGTTGAAGGCGTGCGCCATCGGCGGCAGCCAGTCCAGCAGTCCCGAAGTGCCAATGGGCAAGCCGCTCACCTACGTGTACGCAAAGGAAAAGTCTGTGCGGGGCATTCTCGAAGGTCTTCGGCTCGGGCGCACGTATGTTTCCTCTGACATAGATGGTCCGACCATCTTGTTCTCCGCGACGGCGGTCACCAAGAGCGCCACGAAAGGCAAGTTCTCCGATATCGGCGTCGGCGGCATCTTGCCGCTGGGCATGCCGATCCAATTCCAGATTCAGGTTGCAAGGGCGAAGGGGTTGAAGGTCGAGCTGCTGAGAAACGGCTGGCCGATTCTCACGAAGATTGTCGAATCGAGCAAGGTTGCCGTGTTCTACCTGACCGACACGCCTCCCTCCTATGCGGTCTATCGCGTGCGTGTGTTGACGCCCGCGACCGGCCCGGGTTTTGGACCAACAACCGTAATGGCCATGACGAGTCCCATTTATGCTCAGGACATTGTGCCGGTTGATATGCGAATGAAGGATCCGCTGGACGTGTGGGTCAAGTTGGAGAACAAGACACTGCCTCCGGTGGAAGTGACTGAACGTTCAGACGTGGACGGGAAGGTCCGTGTTCGCACGACCGGAGGGCCACCGGCAATACAGAATCCAAACGAAGGAGACGTCGAGCTTCCTCCCGACGCTCAGGTAAAAACACTCAATCCTGTTCCCTTGCGCTAGGATTGGCCGCAAGGGACTCGCCCCGGGCTACATGCGCTTGCGCATGTCCTCGATGACGGAATCGAGAATCACATCAAGCGGCGTATTGGGCTGGTATCCAATCGCCGCTTGAATCTTTTCCAGAGACGGCGCGCGATGCCGCATGTCCTCGTATCCAGGACCGTAGGCTTGGCCGTAGTCGATGAAATGAATATCCGACGTACTGCGGGTGCGCTCAATGACGCGTTTCGCAAGATCGACTATGGCGATGCGCTCGGTGTTTCCCAAGTTGAAGATCTCGCCGGATATATCCGCGCGCTCCATCAACCCCATCAGCGCGGGCACGGCGTCGCCCACATACGCAAAGCAGCGCGTCTGGCGCCCATCTCCATACACAGGAAGCGGTTCGCCGAGCAGTGCCGCGCGGACAAACCGCGGGACCACCATGCCATAGCGCCCGGTCTGTCTCGGCCCGACAATGTTGAATAAGCGCACAACGACACAGGGCAGCCGTTTCGTGCGCCAATAGGCCAGCGCCAGGAATTCATCGATGGCTTTCGATTCCGCATAGCTCCATCGGCTCAAATGCGTGGAGCCCATGATGCGGTCATCGTCTTCCTTGAAGACTTCCTTTTCGCTCTTGCCGTAGACCTCACTCGTGGACGTGATGAGCAGGCGCCTGCGGTAGCGGCACGTCTCTTCGAGGATCGTCTCCGTGCCACGGATATTGTTGGTAATCGTGAGAATGGGCTCGTCCACCACCAACTCAACGCCCAATGTCGCCGCCAAGTGATAGACGACGTCCACTTCGCGCACCAATTCGCGCACGATATCCTGGTTCAGCGTCGAGTCGATTACAGTCGTGAGACCATCGATATGTTCAATGTTCTCGTAGCGTCCCGTGCTGAGGTCGTCAAGCACAAAGACCTTGTGTCCTCGCTTGACCAACGCGTCGCACAAGTGCGACCCGATAAAACCGGCGCCGCCCGTTACCAATGCCCGCATAGTGAATCCCCTTCCGGAGTTGGTTTCGCGCCAGTATACGGGCGCTTTTGCGCTGGTTCAAAGAGGTCAGGGAGACGCCAACCGCAGCCCCTCACTCTTTCACATCCACGCGATAGACTTGCATCTGACCCGGCGCCAGCCAGTGCGACACCGAGACGCCTCCCTCTTCTTTGCGCACGCCCGCAGCGGTTTCCTTGTTCTCCCAATTCATCTCGTAGGCCGTTGTGTTCGCGCCGCGAAATGTGAGAGTAGCGTTCGTGTTCGTGTCGACAGTATTGTTGACCACCGCAACCCAAGGGCGGGCCTGCAAGTCGACAAACCGGGACACAATCAACGGACACGTGCTCTCGGCCTTTACGAAGAGATCGTCGGCAGCGAAAGGTTCACAACCTTCGATAGGCTCAGGGAATTGCATGGCTTTGACGAGTTGTAGATCGAGAAAAAGACGGCCGTAGCGCTTCGTGAAGCCTTTGTTCGTTCGCTTCAGGGACTCGAATACGGGAGTGCGATCCCAGAACTCGTCCACGGGCGAAAGCCGGTAGTTATCGTGCGGATTCCGCATATAGAAGAAGAAATATAGAATCCCTTGAGCCCCGTAGGCGACGGACGAGTTGAATTGCCACCGGATATCGTCTTCGCTGGGACACCGGTAATTGAAATGTCCAACTGAAAGGATGGTGGTCCAGAACGGTATGTTCGCGCGCCTGGCTGCCGCACCGTACTCGCGAAGATTGCGAAAGTACATTCCCCATCCCGTCTTTCCCGGATTCATTTGCGAATAACAGTCGTAGCAGAGGAATTCGATGCCGGACTTCTGCACGAAGTCGTCGAGGTAGGTTCCCCAATCGTCATATCCGACACGACCGGTTGCGCCCATGTGCCACGGTAACAGATTCACAAACGGCGACCGATCCGGCGCCGCTTGTTTTACGGCACGGACAGCATCGCAGCACGACTGAAAATCGTCTTTCGATGGTTCGTCAAGGATATGAAAACCGAAGGTGGCGTGATGTCCGGCAAAGTCCTTTGCTGCGTCTGCCGCCTGTTGCACAAAGTCCCCGGGCAACGGCGTACGAGATTGAGCACGCGGATCGCACACGATCACTTTGATGCCTCGCTTATCCGACCAATCGAGGATCTGCTGCATCCGAGCCACATTTTCCGGCGTCACGGAATACTCGGGCCCCATCGTGAGCGTAATCCCGGCGTCCTGCCATTCTTGGATCTTCGCCTCGTCAAAGACCTCGATGGACGCGTAGTTCCAGAATCCGATTGGGAATGTATCCAGGCGTGCGTTGAATTCCGCGGTTCCCGCAACGCAAAGAAAGCTGAGTAGAATTGCCATGCTGACGTCCCCCTAGTAGTCCGCGCCCAAAGGGCGCATATTGACAACTATAACAAGATCGGGGCGATGCAAAAACCACCGCGCATGGCGGTCATCAAGGCTCCTCACTGCACGGCACCGTGTTTTGCGCATACACAAACGCAGTCGATATACTCGAAATCACTACGGTGCAGCATAGGAGTCCAGCAAATGATAACAATCGGCGCGTTGAATCTCGGCAATGGACCGCGCATTGCGGTGCCCTTTCGTGATGGAACGAGGCAGGAAGACATTCGCCGCGCAAGAGAACTGGGAATGCACCTGGCCGAGCTCAGAATCGATCTATACTCGGCGACCGATACCAGTCACGTTCTGGGCGAGGTGGAGAAGTTTGCGGGGGTACCCACGCTGGCAACTATTCGTTCATCGCAAGAAGGCGGCAAATGGGACAAGAGCGATGCCGAACGTCTGGCCCTCTTCGAGGCGGTCATTCCGCATGTTGACGCAGTCGACATCGAGATTTCGTCCCAAGAGATTCGCGACGACGTTATTGCCACCGCGAGAAATGCGGGCAAGACGATCATCGCCTCGTTTCACGATTTCAAGGGGACACCGCCACTGCACGTGATTCAAGCCATGGCGGACGAGGGCTGGAAAAACCGCGCCACAGCTGTGAAAGTGGCGACGCGATGCGAAGACTGGAACGATTTGCGCACGTTAGCAGAGTTTACGCTCCACAATGTTTCATTGGGCGTTGTGTCCATCGGCATGGGACCTACGGGCACAGTCTCTCGCATTTTGTTTCCCGCGTTGGGTTCCTTGTTCACTTTTGCCTCTTTCGGAGAAGGCACCGCTCCGGGTCAGCTTACGCTTGAAGAGACTGCGGGGTACCTGCGGGGTCTGTATCCCGTGACTTCCTAAGGTCGTGGATTGAAACGCGACGCGGCGCCGATCAACGAGTAACCGGCGCCGCGAGCTGGAAACGTCTACCTCGAATATTCCGCTCAGGTCACTTCTTCACGTCCATGAAGTTCCTGATCATCTGTTTTCCGTTCTCCGTCAGGATGCTCTCGGGATGGAACTGCACGCCGAAGATGGGATACTTCGTGTGAGCGACCGCCATGATCTCTTTCTGGTCAGTTTCCGCCGTAATCTCGAGGTCCTTCGGGCACGTGTCGCGTTTGATGATCAGCGAATGGTAACGCGTTGCCGTGAACGGCGAGGGCACGTCTTTGAAGAATCGGTTGCCCGTGTGGGTCATGGCGCAGACCTTGCCATGCATGATGCGCCCTGCGCGTACAACGTCGCCTCCGAATGCCGCTCCGATGGCCTGATGCCCCAGACACACGCCCAACAAGGGAAACTCCGGCCCGAGTTGCTTGATGACGTCGATGGAAATTCCCGCCTCGTGCGGCGTGCAGGGCCCCGGCGAAATCACGATGCGGTCGGGATTGAGCGCGCGGATGCCTTCCACGTCAATGGCATCGTTGCGAAAGACCCGAATGTCCCGCTCCAATTCGCCAAAGTACTGCACGAGGTTGTACGTGAACGAATCGTAGTTGTCAATGAGTACGATCATGATTCGAGTCCTTTCTCCGCGAACTCAACGGCCCGGAACAGAGCCTTTGCCTTGTTGACGGTTTCATCGTATTCGCGTTCGGGCACGCTGTCGTAGACAATGCCGGCGCCGGCCTGCAAGTAGGCGACTCCGTCCTTAACCACCATCGTTCTGATGATGATGCAGGTGTCCATGTCTCCCGAGAAGCTGATGTAGCCGCAACCGCCCGCGTAGGGTCCGCGCCGCACCGGCTCCAATTCGTCGATAATCTCCATGGCGCGAATTTTCGGCGCTCCGCTAACCGTTCCCATGGGGAAGGTTGCGCGAAGTGCCTCGAAAGCGTCTGCATCCTTTCGGATGCGGCCTTCGACTTCGCTGACGATATGCATCACGTGAGAGTAATGCTCAATGGTCATTAAGCGCGATGGCGCAACCGTGCCGGGATCGCTGATTCGGCCGATGTCGTTACGACCCAAGTCGACCAGCATAATGTGCTCGGCACGCTCCTTCTCGTCGGCCATGAGATCCTTTTCGAGGGCCAGGTCTTCCGCCGCGCTCGCGCCGCGCGGACGAGTGCCTGCGATGGGCCGCACCATGCATCGCCCGTTGCGCACCTGAGTCATCACTTCCGGGCTGGATCCAACCAGCGAAAACTCGGGGTATTGCACCAGGGTCATGTAGGGCGACGGATTGATGCAGCGAAGCGCGCGGTAAAGATTCGTGGGACTCGCGTATACTTCGCGCTCGAAGCGTTGCGACAACACCACCTGGAAGATGTCGCCCGCGCAGATATACTCCTTCGCTTTGTCGACAGCGGCGCAGAACGCTTCTTTGGTAAAGCTCGACTTGATCTCCGCGTTGACCTCGCCGGAGTGCATGCGCTCGGTCGTGACGAAGAGAGGTTTCTTCAGCGTGGCGACAAGATCGTCTATCTTGCGGACGGCCTCGTTGTACGCAGACGCTGTGTCGCTCTTAACGTGCGCGTTCGAGACTACCTTGAGGCGGTTGTTAACGTGATCGAAGATCAGGATGGTGTCCGTGATCATGAAATACAGGTCGGGCAAATTGAGCGCGTCAGGATTCTTGTCGGGCAACTTCTCGAAGAACCGGACCTGATCGTAGGACATATAACCAACCGCACCGCCATGGAATGATGGGACGCCTTCCACCGGCACAGGCTGGTAATCCTTCATGATCTTGCGCAATTCTTCGAGGGGGTCGTCCGACGTGAACGACGATTGACGTCCGTCGCGCGTGAGCACAACGTCGCGGCCCTTGGATCGAAAGACCGTCGAGGGATTCGCGCCAAGAAACGAATACCGGCCAATCTGATCGGCCTTCTCGACGCTTTCTAACAGGAACGAGTAAGCTTGGCCCTTGGCAATCTTCAGATACGCCGTGACCGGCGTTTCCAAGTCCGCAACGACATCGCGATACACAGGGACCACTGCCCCAGGTTTGGCGAGCTTTCTGAACTCCTCCAATGTTGGATGAATCATGATCTATTCCTCATCTGCGGATGGTTCCGCGGTTTACTTCTATGCTCTTCTTTGATTGATTCTGAGTTATGTACAAGGGTCTGGGGTTTGGGGACTGGTCAGTAGAACTCGGCACTTTGCTGGGGTTTTCACTAGACCCCAAATCCCAGACCCCATACCCTACTTCTATTCTTTTGCGACGCCGTCGCCGGCTAAGGTCATGCTGGCGTCAAAGTCCACCTTCCGATAAAAACAGCTCGTTTCATTGGTGTGGCAGGTGGGCCCAATGGGATCGCACTTGACAAGCAGCGCATCGCCGTCGCAGTCGACGCGGATCTCGATGACGTTGAGCACGTTGCCGGAAGTTTCGCCTTTTCGCCAAAGCTTCTGCCTGGAGCGGGACCAGAAGCACGCCTTCCGTTCGCGAAGCGTGATGCCGAGAGACTCTTCGTTCATGTAACCCAACATCAAGACTTGGCCGGTCTCGTGGTGCTGGATAATGGCAGCGACAAGCCCCTTATCATCGGTCTTGAGTATGTCGTACAGCGCTCGAACGGAAGACGATTCGGATTGCATGGTGCTCCTTTCTGAAAGTACCGCTCACGAATTGAACGAGTACGTAAACGAACATGGGAAAAAAAGAAAAAAGGAAACGCGGAGATTAGGAATGAATATGGTGACGCCATCGAAGGGAAGCGATCGATAGGAACGACATCACCGGTTCTCCGTTTTGGGCGCCGTTATTGCGCATGGTGCAGTAGTTATACAACGGTTTGGGAGGTCACGTCAAGCGCACGCGCGAGCGCTCTCCTTTCCTCGCACTGGACTACTGCAGACAGGGACAACCGGTTCCCACAGGCATCATGCCGAACTTACGAAAGAGCTGGCTTATCCTCGTCGGGCTTGCGCTCGTCGTCATCCGTCAAGCTGTCAAACGATGTGCTCTCTGAGACATGCGGCAATTCTGCGGTAAATCCTGCTTCCGAAGACTCCTCATCGTCCGCGCCCGGTGTGACGGCAAGATCGTCGTCATCCTCTTCGTGCTCAGTGTCTTCACGGAGCTTCAGCGAATCCTCGTACGTGAGGAGATCGTCATTGGCCGGTGCGGGCGCTTCCCACTCCGAAACGTCGGGAAGCGGTGCAGGCGCTGCGACCGCTGCGACGGCAGCGGGGGCGGCCACGGAGGCTGGAGCCGACACGGGAACTAAAGGCTTTGCCGTATCGGGCTTGCCTGTTGGAAGGTTCTCCTTTACGTGGTCTCGAAAGGTCTCGACCGGCGAGGTCGACACGTCCTTTCCGTCGACTATAATACCGTCGATATTGAGGTCCACGGTGGCGACCTCGTCTGCACCGAGCAGTTGACGGGCCTGGCGTGCGATTTCGTTGCTAAGCTGGATCGCGGCTTCGCGCGCGCTGGCGCCGCCCGCCTTGTACAACAGAACATTCGAACTGATCTTCACCTTGCGGCTGTTCTCGTCGGCGCTCACTTCGACGCTCACCCTTCTGACAGTGGGCAGCTTCTTCAAAGACTTGCGCAGGGCCGCTTCAACGGAATCGAGTTGGAAGGTGACGTTGCCCTGCGCGCTCTGGAACGTGATGCGCCGGCCGCGGCGAAACCCACCGAAAGGAAGAATCGCAAAGAGGGCAACCGCCGCGATCGCGAGGCCGATGCCAATACGCCAAAGATCTTCGTGAGGCACCGGAACTTTAGTAATCAGCACATTGTAAAGCGTGCTGACCGGAACGGTGGCGAGGGCGACGCCGGCAATGAAGATACCCACTCCGAGTACAACTAGAATGGCGTGTTGAAGAAGTCTCATGGCGACTCACCTTGCTCCTAGCGGGAGCGGTTATACCAAGACTGAATCGACGCTCAATTAGGATACAACAAAGACCGGTCGGGATCAGCGCCCTTTTGCAATGAATTGATCCACCATGTCGGTGCTGAGTTCCCCTCTGCGGAACCGGTCGCTCTGTACGATACGCGCGCACAGCGCAGCCGATGTCTTTACACCGACCACGGTGAACTCCTGCAAGGCCCCCGCCAACCGGCTGATGGCTTCGTCGCGCGTGGCGCCGCGGGCAATGACTTTGGCCAGCAGGGAGTCGTAGTACCTGGGAACGGTATAGCCCGCGAAGAGATGGCTGTCCACTCGGATACCGGGTCCGCCGGGAATGTGGCAGCTTGTGACCGTGCCCGGGCTGGGAGCGAAATTGGCATCCGGATCTTCCGCGTAGACGCGCGCCTCGATCGAGTGGCCCTCGGTCTTGACCCAGGTGCTCTTCAAGGGCTCACCCGCGGCAATTCGGATCTGCTCGCGAACAAGGTCCATGCCGGTGACTTCTTCCGTCACGGGATGCTCTACTTGAATGCGGGCATTGAATTCGATGAAGTAGAATGACCCATCCTGCGCAACGATGAACTCCGCCGTGCCTGCGTTCGTGTAGCCGATGGCTTTTGCCGCGCGAATAGCGGCCTTGGCCATCTTGGAACGCATCGACGAATTGAGCCTCGTTGAGGGAGTCTCCTCGATGAGCTTCTGGTGACGCCGCTGCACGGTACACTCGCGTTCGCCAAGGGTCATAATGCGGCCATGCTCATCGCCGAGGATTTGAAACTCGATGTGCCGGGCGTTCTCGACAAACTTCTCGATGTATACCCCTGCGTCACCGAACGCGGTCTGCGCTTCCGCGGAAGCCATGCCGACGGCTTTCTGCAACGCGACATCGTTGTGGGCGATGCGCATGCCCTTACCGCCACCGCCCGCGGAAGCCTTGACCAGCACGGGGAAACCAATCTGCCGCGCGATGGCGAGGGCCTGCTCGCCGTTGGTCACAAGGCCTTCGCTGCCAGGAACAACCGGCACGCCGGCAGCTTTCACTTTGTCGCGGCACGCCGATTTGTTGCCGCTGAGGGCGATAGCCTCGGGCGAGGGTCCGATAAAGCCGATGTTGCACTCACGGCACATGGCCGCAAAACGTGGGTTTTCGGATAGGAATCCGTATCCCGGATGAATGGCATGGGCGTCGCAAATCTCCGCGGCCGTGATAATCGCCGGCATGTGGAGATAGCTTTCCGTGGCCACGGGCGGCCCAATGCAGATGCTCTCATCAGCCAGGGATGCATGGAGACAATCCTGGTCCGCCGTGGAGTACACCGCAATGGAAGTGATGCCCGCTTCCCGGCACGCACGAATGATACGCACGGCAATTTCGCCGCGGTTCGCTATAAGTATCCGCCGAAACATAGTTGATGTCTGGCGCGGCGCTATGCCGTGTCCAAAGGCCGCACCGCAAACAGGGGCTGCCCGTATTCGACCGGCTCCGCATTCTCGACCAGAACCCGAACGATGACAGCCCGGAACTTCGCTGTCACCTCATTCATCAGTTTCATGGCTTCCACGATGCAGACGGTCTGGTCTAATTCAATGGTATCTCCCACGCTGACGAACGGCGGATCGCCGGGCGAAGGAGCGGCGTAGAACACGCCGACCATCGGAGAATCAATGGTTACCAGGTCTTCCTCTCCTTCGGCGGGAGTGGCCTCCGGCGCCGCAGGAGCCGCATGTGATACGTTAATGGGAGCAATGGGAACTGGCGCCAAGGGGGCTGCAGCCATAACCGGCGCTGCCACGGGGGGCAAAGTCGCCACAAATGACTGCGGTTGCTGCTGCACAACCTGCTGGCCCTTGGTCAACCTAACACGCCGTCCCTCTTCTTCGAGTTCAATTTCCCAAAGATCGGACGACTGGAAAATGTCTATAAGTTCCCGGAGCTTATCGAGATCCAATGACTCGTCCTCCGTTTCGCCTGAATCGATACCCATGTTCTGCGGGTATCAGGCGTTCACACGCTCGATGTACTCTCCGGTGCGCGTGTCTACTTTAATCATTTCACCTTCATTCACAAACAGCGGAACCTGGACAACAGCGCCGGTCTCCAAGGTGGCGGGCTTCGTACCGCCGGTGGCTCTATCTCCCTGCACTCCCGGATCGCACCGCGTGATTTGCAGGTTTACGGTGATCGGCATGTTCAGTTTAATCACTTTGCCGTCATAGAATACCAAATTCGCCGAGTTGTTTTCCTTCAAGTAGTCTTTGTTGTCGCCCACGGTGGCGGAACCAACGACCGTCTGCTCGTAGGTGTTCGGGTCCATGAAATGGTAGAGGTCGCCGTCGCTGTAGAGGTATTGCCAGGTCTGCTCCTCAAGCCGGACGTCCTCCATCTTTTCTCCAGACCGGAACGTCCGCTCCAGCACACGGCCGGTCAGCACGTTCTTGAACTTTGTGCGCACAAAGGCTCCGCCTTTGCCCGGCTTGACGTGTTGGAATTCAACGATTTCCATCAACTCGCCGTCTTGAAGTACTACCAACCCGTTTCGGAAGTCTGCCGTCGAAATCATGTTCCTAAGACCCTTAGTTCCTTTGGTGCGGTCGTCAAATTCTCGTATCCCGACTCGGTGACCACTACGAGGTCCTCGATTCGGACTCCACCTTGGCCAGGGAGATAGATGCCCGGTTCCACCGTTACGACCATTCCTGGCTGCAACACGGTTTCGGACTCGATGTTGAGTCTCGGTCCTTCGTGGATTTCAATCCCCACCCCGTGCCCCAAGCCGTGGCCGAAGTGCTTACCGTGGCCGCCATCTTCAATTACTGCCCGAGCGATAGCATCCACTTCCCGCCCTCGCATACCCGGTTTTATCGATTCCAGGGCCTTGCGTTGCGCGGTTAAGGTTAGGCGGTAAATCTCCTCGAACCACAAGTCGGAGAGGCTACCAAACGCATAGGTGCGAGTCAAGTCGGAGCAGTAGCCATTGAGCCGGCAACCGAAGTCGAGAAGAACAGTATCCTGCTCCCGGAGCTTGGTGGGACCGGGCTGGCCGTGAGGAAGCGAGCATCGGGAACCAAATAAAACGATGGACTCGAAGGAAGGCCCCGTGGCGCCCCGTTTCCGGAAACCGTACTCGAACTGGGCCGCAACCTCCTGTTCGGTCTGCCCGACACGAAGTTGGGCCGTAACTTCTTCAAGTACGGACTCCGCGAGTGACTGGGCCGCCCGTATCGCCTCCACTTCGGCGGAATCCTTGATGCGGCGGCCAGCCAGGACGATGTCGTCGACTTCCTTGAGTTCGTGAGTGAAGTGTTTACGAAGGGTGCGTAACTCGGCAACGGTCATATACGAGGGTTCGAACGCGGCAACTCGCGCGCCCAACTGCTCAAGCCGCTCCCCGGCCCGCATGATAAGCGACCCCGCCATCTGCTCGATGGAAAAGGCTTTGTCCACCATCTCTTCCGCTTGCTCGATATAGCGGAAATCGCACAAGAACTGGGCCTCGCTTGCGGTGATTATGACGGCAGACGTGGTGCCGCGAAAGCCCGTCAGATACTGATTGCTAGGTGGAGCAAAGCTGACAAATGCGTCACACCGGGCCTCAGTCATGCGCCGGCGCAGTCCCTCGAGTCGCGTCATCCGGCGTTCCTTTCCATGATTCGCCGTGCCGCCTCGGCCTGCATGTCTTCTGCTTTCTTCTGTACGACGACAGACTCTTTCAACATCGCCTGACCCCGCTCATGATCGCCGGCTTTGTCCAATTGTGTTCCGTATTCTCGCAGGCGGCTGGCAAGTTCGAAGTAGACCAGCGGCCCTTCCGGATAGAGTTCCAACGCGTGCCTGAACTCCTCAAGCCCCTGATCGTAGTAGCGTATCTGCTTCACCGAAGTCTCTACCGCGCCCCGTCGCCATAGGCTGCGCCCCAGCAGATTGCTATACGGGACCTGTTTGGGACTCCGGCGTACGCACTCATGAGCCCAATCAAGGCAAGCGTCGGCATACTTGAGTTTTTCCTCTGGACTGCTGGATTCGCCGTATAGCAAGTCGTACCACAGCCAGATGTGCGAGGCCATCTTCGGGTTATACGGCCAAGCGCCGTCCGCTTCCTTAATCTGTTCGACGATGAGAGGAACGCGTTCCATGGTCTTCTTATGCGTGACCTCAATATCGTTGAATACCAGATACGTATTGGGCGGAGGCGTCTCGCCAGGCGCAAGCGGCCGCATCCGCTCGCTAGTGGGACTCGTGCGCTCGTAAAGCTTACCGATTTGTTCACGGTCCGACTGATCGGGGAACAACATCTTGGCCATTCCGTCAGGCATGGCGACGTTTTGTTTGGGTTTTCCCGCCAAGGCCTCCGCGCGCTCACAGATGAACTTGACGGCCTCCAGCCGCGCTTTGCAGGCGCGCTCGTCTCCCACCAGCCGCTCCGGCATAGTCGCCTGGTAGCCAAGTCCAGCGGCGATTCCGCCCGCCATCAAGACGGCGATACCGGCAAACGGCGATACGCGCTTGGAAACCTCCGCCTCAACAGGTTTCGAGGCTCGGGCGTAGAACAACCCCGCCATCAGGTACACCAGGGCTGTCAGACTCGGGTTGGAGAAATTGAAGTCCACCACCGAATGGAGCACGAAGGCGATGACGGACGAAAAGAGCCCTGCCAATAGCCACCGCTCCGCTTTGTCAGCGGTTGCCCGGATGCGGCGCACCCCCCATACAAAGAAATAGACCCAGAACGCCGTAAAGAGAGCGAAACCCAATATGCCCGTCTCGCACAGGGTCTGAAGAAAGTCATTGTGGGCCTGCTGGACGTCGCCCGCTCCCAAGTACTGGTAGAGGGGGTAAACCGTGCCGAAATTGCCCAAGCCAACGCCCGTCAGGAAGTTGTCGGCGGCCATGCGAATGCCAGAACCCCAGTACGAGAATCGCAAGAGCGCCGTCGCGGGATTCAGGAGTTGCGCGCGCGAGGGATTCTCGCCCTTCAATTCGAGCGATGCGGGCGATACAGGCCCTCCCTGAGGCTTGAGCACTACCGGAGTGTCCTGCGCTGTTGCGGACGTAGGCACTACTGCCGAGAAAGCGCCGACCGCGATGACGCAAAGGCCCACAAGCACGATTGCCGTGCGTACCGCGACACGAGCCTTGCCTTTTCCAGGAATCTTGGCCCCTGCTGCCAACCATGCCAAGAGCGCCAAGCTCACCAACGACGCCAGCATACCTCCACGGGAGTACGTGATAACCAAACCGAAGACTTGCAGCAGCGCAAACAAGCCCATTCCGCCGCACGCGACATAGAGCAGCCACCTTGAAAGTCCGTGCCGGCGGCACACGACCACAGCGCACCAGCCCAACGCAATTGGGGCAGCAAGACAATAGACAACCGCGCGGATCGGATGACTAAGCAATCCCTGGCCTGGATAGGCGAAGCCCCAGTAGAACGTAAAGTAGCAGTACAGGGCCAGAAAAGTAAGAACCACCGTCACCATCCCCACGACGCCGGCCGACGACAATTCACCGCCTTTGGATTCGCGTGCATCCTTGGAAGAGGAAGTCTCCGCAGTTGTGGAAACGGCAGTTCGCAACCGAACAAACGCGCTGGCGGCCGCACCGACGGCTACCGGAATGCCCGTAAGCACCCAGCAGGCAAGCGCATTGGCGAACAACAGCGAGCCCGTCGCGCGATTGCTTTCCAGACGGCTCTTGATGTCGGCGGTCATTTCGGTCGTGCCGAATTCGCGGGCTAAGGCGGAGGGATCGGCGGCGATCATCTGGCGTGTTGCGGGCATAAGGTAAGTAACGTGCAGATAGGCCCAGAGCGTCTCCGCGACCGAACTCACAACAAAGAAACCCAGCACAATAGCCACGGCGCGCCGGGTCCGAATGCCGTTGACTGCCACGAAGAATAGGAGAAGATGACCGGTGAGAATTACCAAACCTTGAAAAGTTGCGTCCTTCTGCACCGAGAACGGCGACAATACACACGCAATGAACACAAATGCGGCGAAGATGCCGGTAGGTACCACGAAGCGAATGGATTCTCGGGCAAAAATCAGGCGCGACGCCAACAAAGCGGCCAGAATGACGTAGCCCCAGAGAAAGGTGAAATTGGTTTCCGGAAACGTTAGCCCGTCGTACCACGGACGTAAGAAGATGAGTATGCCCAGCACGGTCGCATACACCATTTCGCGCATCGCCGCGCCTTTCCCGAGGATATCGTCCAGACCGGATGAAACGGCGTCGCCTTGCGATACCCCTGCAGGCTCACTCTTCTTGCCTTTAGCCATGCTTATCTGTTGTTTTCCCGCTTCCTTCCGGCCTGCATCAGCAACACGATCAGGCAATAGACACCCAATGCCTGCGCAATGATGATGATCGTGCCCGCGTAGTCGACATGAGGCAACAACGCTGCACCCAGTCCGGTCACCGCACCAACAAGGTAAATAAACTCGACGGCGTGGTGCGGCTTCATGCCAAGTTCAACGAGGCGGTGCGAGAAATGCCGCTTATCGCCCTTCATAATCGACTCGCCACGCCGCCATCGGATATAGACAACGCTTAGGGTATCAAAGATGGGGACACTGAGCGCAAGCAGCGGCGCCGCCATAGCTATGCGCGATGAGGTCGTTTCCTGAGCGTAGAAGGTCCCAAGGACGGCCACCGACGCCAGAATGTATCCGCAGAACATCGCGCCTGCGTCTCCCATGAAGATTCGGGCGGGATTGAAGTTGTGGTAAAGGAACCCCGCAACCGATCCCGTGAAAATCATGAGCAGCACGCAAATGAACGTCTGCCCGCTGGGAAGCACGCATGCGAAAAAGGACAAGGAAGCGACGATGGATACACCGGCGCTGAGACCGTCCATGTTGTCGAGAAAATTCATGGCATTAGTCATCATGACGACCCAAAACATGGTGACGGCGGCAGCGAGAATCGGATAGTCGATGAGCAGGTCCACCTGAATCCCAGATAGAACCAGGACCAGCGCGGCCGCAATCTGCCCAATGAGTTTCATCTCGGGACGCAACGCCACGATGTCATCCACTACCCCCAGAATGAAGATGATGACACCGCCTGCAAACAGGCCTATGAGCTTGTATGCGACGTCCGTGCCTGACCCTAGAAAGGACAGCACATTGAGCTGAATCCACTCAATCCCGAACCCTTTCATGGCGATGAGCGCCAGAACGTGGACGCCAATGACGAGATTGAAGGTCACCCAAATCGCCACCCCCCCAAGCAGAGGAACCGGCTCTTTTTGCATCTTGCGCTCGCCCGGATGGTCGAGAATCTTCCAGCGAATGGCAAGAATCCGGACCACGTGGGTCAATAAGATAGAAATGGCAAACGATATGCCCAGCGCATAGGCAAAAATCGAATACCAGTTGACGTACCAATTCTGCATATAGACTCGCTCTGTCTGCACCCCGAAAACGCGCGAAAGACCCGTATTAACTCATACCCCGGCCATTGATTTCCATTGCGCTGTACTACGCACGTTGTGTGGCCAATGGAGAACGGAACGCCCGGGCGCAGGGTGCGAAAAACCACGGCGCTTGAGGGCTAGTCAATCTCTATCAATTGCCAAGGCGTTCTCGGGAGAACCTAACTGCGGCCTTGACGCGCTCTCCGTGATCTCGATGCCATTCCGAAATGGATTCGGGGTCGTGGTACCCGGCTTCAATTGCTTCCTCTGTCGTCGTCAATTGACCGCCGGTAACAACGCAATGAAACAGCAGATGGCATGATGTGTGGGGTTGGCCGTACTCACCCGGGAGACGCGAGGTAACGTTGATAATGTCGCGCGCCTCGACGATCAAACCGACTTCTTCGAAGACCTCGCGTTCCGTGGAACGTTGCGGCGTCTCGCCCAACTCCGCCCATCCCCCGGGCATGGCCCATAAGCCATCGTCGCTGCGGCGAATCAGCAGCATGCGTCTTTCGCTGTCGAAGATGGCCGCGTCCACGCCTACATGCGGCGTGACGTGACCGACGTCCCGGCGGAAGCGTTCGATAGCGGTCTCTTTCGGAAGGCCGCAAAGCGACTCGTACTCGATGGCAGCCAGTTCGAGTAGACGCTCGTAACGCGCGCGGTCGAAGGGGTCCCGCGTGTAGTTCAGTCCAAGTTGAGCGATTCGGCGCAACTCTTCCAGAAATTCGGTCACGGAGTTCATCACTATGGATTTAGCCGGCGCGAACGCTGGTCTTCGTAGAGCGAACGGGGTTCAAGGGTCAGGCCGGAACCTATACCTTCGACGTAGTCTTCGGGCGCGGTTCCCTCAGCCGGCACGTTGAGCAGACTTGTAGACACGGAGACGCCGGAAGTCCCGATGACATATCCCACGCCATATTGATACGACCGAATCTTACCGTTGCCGCGCGTATTCCAGAACACATTTTCGGTGGATGTGTGGCCCGCGCCCGAACTCTCGTCTCTACGGTTTCCCGCATACCATCCGTCATCCAGCAAACACGAATCGACGAGACACGCCATCGACAACGAATGATGAAATTCACAATACGCGGGAAGGCCCACGGGAATGTCTTTAGACACCATATTGGTGCTGCCCGCGCTACGGCAGCGCAGCC
>JAIBAQ010000112.1 GCA_019695095.1 Candidatus Hydrogenedentota bacterium | reverse complement strand
AAATCGTTGGGAATGCGCTCGCTACGTATTTGGATGCCCGCGTTCGGGTCCGAACCGAGCAATCGGACCTTAAGTGTGAGTTCAAAATCGCTGTACCGTTCCGTCGTACACAGAAAATCATTGTGTGCGACGGGGGATTTGAGCGACCCACCGACGATTGAACCGTCTTCGATTCGGAATACCTCCTGATTGCCTTCCCACCCCTTGAACGTCTTGCCGTCAAACAGGGATTCTGGTTTTGCCTGCTCAGCGGCCGCGGCGGCACGAACCAAGTTCAAGCCGAGGGCGCATCCGGCGCCTCGCCGTACGAATTCACGCCTGGTCATGGATTTCATGGCTACTCTCCCCTCAGTGCGACGATTCGCAATTGAGGGTGTATTATGGCCGACAGGGGCATTCGAATGAAATGGTGGCAGATAATCACATTTGACCAACATAATGTCGTCTTGCGGTGAAAGGTGGGTATGGCAAGGGTTTATGTTTGTCAGGCAATAAACAAACTTGCGCAAATCGCGGCGATTGTATAGAATATTCGTGGCTAAAGGTTAGGCACTGAAGCCCCGGCAAGGCGAACCGCTACCGGAGGCATTCCTAGCAGGCGAAGCGATTTCGCGAAGCCTATTGCGCGAGCGCTTCGCCAACAACAGGCCCTGCACGCAGGGAGGGTATCGTGGGCGAACCTGCCCGATCAGAGCCAGCGAACGCGGTCTCAGTTCAAGCGCCCCTCAATGAAGTATTGGTGGGCCAGAGTCCGGCTATTGCCAATGTGCGGGAAATGCTTGGGCGGCTGGCCTCCGCGGACATAACCGTCTTAATCACCGGCGAAAGCGGCACAGGGAAAGACATTGCCGCACGGATGCTCCATAAACAATCGGGCAGAAGCGGCAGACCCTTCGTGAAAGTGAATTGCCCCGCCATTCCTGAGAGTATTTTGGAGAGCGAGCTGTTCGGATATGAACGGGGGGCCTTCACGGGAGCGCGCAATTCAAAACCGGGCCGGTTCGAGTTGGCAAACCACGGAACGATCTTCCTGGATGAGATTGCAGAGACTTCGCCGACTGTCCAGGGGAAATTGTTGCAAGTCCTTGATGGGGAGCCGTTTATGAGAATCGGTGGAGTGACGCCGATTCAAGTGGATGTTCGCGTAATAGCGGCCACCAACGTCAATCTCGAGGAGGCCGTGCGAAACGGCGCTATGCGAGAAGACATTTACTTCCGCTTGAGCGAGGTCATCGTGCGCATGCCGTCGCTTCGGGAACGCCCCGAGGATGTGCCATTACTTGCGGAACACTTCAATTTTAACTATTGTGAGCGCCTTGGCAGGGCGTACGAGCCGTTGCCTGCGGACTACGTCCGTCAGATGCAGCGGCTACCTTGGCCTGGTAATGTGCGTGAACTTGGCGGTAGCGTCAAGAAGTATGTGGCAACCGGGGATCCCGAGTTGCTGCTGGGCGATACCGTGGAACTGGCGGCTGAAGCGGTACCTGAGGCGCCACAAGTAGTGCCCGCGGCCGCAGCCGCCACACAGCCGTCGCAAGCGAGTGCTCCACAGCCGCGCAAGTTTCCATCTCTGAAAGAGGTGGCGCAGCGTGCGGTGGAGGAAGCAGAGAAGGCCCTGTTAGAGGATGTCCTGAGATATACGTTGTGGAATCGGCGGCGTGCCGCTAAACTCTTGGGTATTAGCTACAGTTCGCTGTTGAGGCGAATAGACGCATACAACCTTGGCAAGAGCGGGAAGCATGAAGAGTAACGATCACGTGGTGCTTAGGGTTGGCGGCCAGCTATGGATGGCCGTCACCGTGTGCATTCTGGCTGCCCTCATCGCGACGCCTGTGGGTTTCGCGGGGGAGAAGACAAAACTACCGGTTCAGAAAGTCAATGACAAGAACTCACCGATTAAAGAGAAGGTGACCTTGTCATCGGAACAACTGAACCTGAAGTGGGTCGACGCGGAGTCGCCCGAAGAACCAGCCAAGCAGGCCGTTGCCGCAGCAGCGGAGGCGTCTCCGGCAGCTACGCCGGAGCCTGCCGCGGCGGCCCCCGAAGAGGCGTCTCCAGAGTCGGAGCCGGTTGCCAGCGAACCGTTGGGCGACTACACGATCGGTCCGGGTGACCTGTTGTCGTTCCAGTCTTTTGACGATCCATCCATTACGCGCGATCAGGTGTTGGTGCTTTATGACGGGACGGTATCGTTGCCGCTTATCCCGAATGTCAACATAAATGGCATGACGCGGGATCAAGCAGAAGCGGCCATTCGAACGGCCTACGAGAAGGTATTCAAGGTACCGCAGATTGCACTCAACGTGCGTACGACCGCGAGCAAATATTTCTACGTAATCGGCGACGTGAACCGCGCGAGCAAGTATCCGTACGAAGGAAAAGTCAACGTACTTGAGGCAATCAACATTGCGGGTGGCCTGCGGATTACGCAACGTTCCGGGGGCGAGGCTTATGCGGCAACGCAAGGCACGTTGTCCAAGGCGTTTATCATCCGTACGGGGTCGAGTGGCCGTGAGATCATCGAACTGGACTTGAGCGGCCTGACGCGCAAGGGTCCGCATCCGAGCGAGACTGAGGTCTACCCGGGGGACATCGTTTATCTTCCGGAAGGCGTCAACTTGGTGTATGTGCTGGGAGAGGTGCGTACGCCGAGCGTGTTTCAGTTGAACGAAGGCCAGACGCTAACGCAGGTGCTGACGATAGCGGGCGGTCCGCTTGAGACATCGGCCCGCATTTCTCACGTCGTGCTGATGCGCCCGGTGGATGCGACGAACTACGACGTATTGCTCATCGATTGGAAGAAGATTCTGAAGACCGGCAAGGACATCCCGCTGCAACCGGGAGACGTTGTATATGTTCCTCGCAAGGGGCTGGTGCGTCTCCAGGAATTTGTATCGAGATTCACGGGATCGATTTCGCCGCTATTGTCGTTGTACACGCAGGCTTACGACGCCTACTACACGGATAAGCGATACAACTTGTTGTTCAATAACACTACAGATACCAACCAGTTGGTCACGACATTGCAGGGTATTCGAAACTTCGGCAGCATTTTGGGGAGTCTGCCGCAACTACCGGCAGCGACGCCGTAGGAAGACGCATGACGACTGAGTATTTGACCGATGCAACGGCTCTCTCAGCCCAGGCGCGAATGCAGGGGGCGGGGCTGCGACGGATTAATTTGAAGCGCATGATACGCATGCGCGGACCGCTCATGGCGTTTGTGGCGGTCATGCTGATCATACCGCTCAGTCTGGCCGTTTGGTTTTTTGTGCCGCGTGAATACGAAGCCACCTCGGCTATTCGCTTCTCGCCGAGCCGTCAAGTCATTTTGACAAACACGGAAGGCACGGCGGTGTCTTCGGACTACGTGACTTACGTAGAGACCCAGAAGGAACTGATTAAAGGGAACAGCGTTCTGGAGCGCGTCGTTCAACAGCCGCAGATCCGCGACTTGCCGCTCATCGCGCGCCAGCGGGATCCTCGCTCATTTCTGCAACGCCGAGTGAGAGCGCAGTTGACGCCAGTTACGGAACTTGTACAAGTATCGTTTTCATCCAGTGACCGTAATGCGGCCTTGTTGATTGTCCGGACCGTCGTTGAAGAGTATTTGAAGCAGGCTACTGCCAGCGAAAAGGTGACGAACGATCAGATCACGCGCCAGTTGATTGAAGAGCGTGATACTCTTGAAAACAAGGTCACCGATCTCCGCAATTCGGTGGATAAGCGGCGCCGGAGCATTGGCGGGCTTGTCACGAACAGTTCCGAGGGTGTGGACGCGGAGATGCGCTCCATCTTCGATAATCTCTCCAAAGCCCAGGCGGATATCAGCACCGCGGAAAACCAAGCCGGGCAACTCGAATCGCAGGTGGGCCAACTTGAGGAGATAGTCGCGCGTTCCAAGAGCGCTCCGGAACAACCTATCTACGAGTTTGGAATTGAAGAGTCGTTGAGCACTGACAATGCAGTGCAAGTCAAGACGCAGCAACTCGCATCGACCGATGCGCGTCTTGCCGAGCTGAAAGAGAAGTACCTTGAGGGAAGCCCATTTCTGACGGCTCAAATTGAAGCGCGCAACTCGATGGAGAAGGAGCTTGCCCGTTCTCAGGGAGAGGCACGAGCACGTATTGCCCAATCACGTTTGGAATTGGCAAAGCTGGATCTAGAGCGCGCGAAGAAGGCCGTCGATGACGCGAAGACGCGCAGCACGAACTTCACGGCGCTGCTGGATACGCACACGCAGAAGTCGCTGGAAATCATGCAGGCGATGGCAAGCGTCAAAGAAGAAGAAGCGGCGCTTGAGGACGCGCGAACCGATCTTCGCGACGTGCAAGAGAAGATCCGCATGTTGCACATCGAAAGCCGCGCACCCTCCACAATCAACGTAGCGGAACCGGCGCAGGCTCCGGAGTTCCCGGACTACAACCGCCGGTTGAAGATGTTGGCGCTGGTGATGATGGCGTCGTGTGGCGCGGGAGCGACCGTAGGTTTGTGGCGGGAGTTGACCGATCAGCAAATCCGCACGGCCCAAGACGTCGGCTATATTTCGGACCTGCCGCTTATCGCGATGATTCCGCGCACGGACTCGGACAAGCTGCCTGCAAAGGTGCGTGCGTCATCGGTGATGCTGCGCCACCCGGAATCTATCTCCGCAAACGAATACCGTCGCGTGTTGACGCGGATCATTTACCCGCCGGAAGGTTCCGCCGAACTGAACACGGTACTTATCACGAGTCCCATGCGCGGAGACGGAAAGACGTCGCTGGCCTGCAATCTTGCCGCCGCGTTGGCGCAGGCGAATCGGCGAGTGTTGTTGCTGGATATCTGCTCGCGGCGTCCCTCGATCGAACAAGCCATGGGGCTGTCGGCGGGACCCGGGTTGTCGGAGATACTGAGTGGAAGCATGGAGGCGGGACAAGCGATACGCACGGCAGGTCACCCAAACCTTTCTGTATTGGGACCGGGATTGGGCGAATCGGGCGTTATCGGGCAACTTGCGTCACGTGACATTGTAGGCTTCCTTGAGCAGGCCGAGCAGATGTTCGAACACGTCATTATCGACTCCCCTCCCGTATTGCTGATGGCCGATGCGAAGCTGTTGGCTCCGGTGGTGGACGGTGTGATTGTTACCGTCGGCGTGGGTGTAACTACACTTGGAATGGCACAGCGCTGCCTGAATGACCTGCAGCAAATCGGAACGAACATCGTTGGAGTAGTGCTCAATGGTTTGAGGTACGAACCGGGCGGCTACATGCGCGACAACCTGGACAATTTCTACAACTATGCCGCGAAGGGCCGCCGCCACGAGCAACCCGAGTATGTCGTGGAAGCAAGCGAACCACCGCGTCAAGACTACCAAGAAGTGATTATCGAAGATGATGACGACTCGGCATCCGTGTTGATCATGGACGAGCCGAGCACTATCCGTCCCAAGCGGCGCATCTATTAAGACGTAGCAGAAAGACGCGTGCCGCTCCACCGTACACAATGGGTTTGTCGAACCGAATCGGCGTTCCCGTCGAAGTGATCGCGAACAGGAGACCGAGTAGTCCGCAATTTGCACCGGCGCGATTGAGCGCCGAAGCCAATTGCTCACGTGCAGGACGTTGAGGTTATGCCATGAGGATTTCTCGCGTACGCAATCTGTTCTCGGAGAACCGCCTCAACTTGCGCCGCAGGTCGTGCAAACGTACTGGTTACGAGAGGGGTTCATGTGTGTTCGTGAGAAATCCGGGGTTGAACGGTTTTGGGCGATAGCCGGATTCCGCATGCGGCGGTGCAGAGAAGAGCCGGCCTCCAAGGCAGTCTCGGTAGGTGAAAGTGAACACGGTCGAATTGTTCGATATGTCCTTCAGCAACGTGACTTTCTCCGAACTGTGCGAGCAAGTGGACCTGCGCGTTCGCTCGCGCCAGCCGGGATATATCTGCACGCCCAACGTCGATCACATTTGCCAGTATCACCGGCTTGAACCGTATCGGGAAGCGTATAAGAAGGCGTGGATGCGGGTGGCCGATGGCGCGCCGGTGATTTGGGCCTCGCGAGTTTTTGGCAGGCCGCTTGCCGCCAAACTGAGCGGTTCCGACCTAGTGGTTCTCTTGTCTGAACATGCCGCGGGTCAAGGGCATTCGATCTATTTTCTCGGGGCGGCGGAGGGTGTGGCGGCGGATGCAGCCGAGAAGCTCCGCACCCGTTTTCCTACATTGCGCATTGCGGGCATCTATTCGCCGCCGTACGGATTTTACTCCGATGAGAAGCAGAGCATGGAGGTCGCGGAACGTGTCCGCGAATCGGGGGCCGACATCTGCTTTGTGGCGCTGGGAGGTCCGCACCAGGAAATCTGGATGGCCAAGTACTGCGAGGCATGCGGCGTCCCCGTGATGATCGGTATTGGAGGATCGTTTGACTTGGTGACAGGCCGCGTACAGCGGGCGCCGGTCTGGATGCAACGAAACGGACTTGAGTGGGTTTGGCGGCTTTGTCAGGAACCCAGACGATTGTGGCGCCGTTACCTGGTCGATGATCTTTTCATCTTCGTGTTATTGTGGCGCGAGTTGCGTCGCGTTGTAATACAGGCTGTCCGCACTTGACGGCAGCACAATCGAAATAGGGCAAAGTATGACGCGCAAGATCTGGATCGTACTGGGCGTACTTGTGGTGCTTTCTATATTGGGGGCAGCCGCGGGGGCCGTAGGCGTGTACTTGTACATAGAGCACCGGAATGCCACGTGGCTTAGGGACGCCGAGACAGCTTACGCGCAGGGCGACTGGCAGAAGGCAAAAGTAAATTACGAACGATACATGCCGCAAGACCCGCGGAACGAAGAACTGTTGCTGAAGTATGCGAAGGCGTGCGAGAGCCTCATACCCAATCGTCAGTCCGCATTAAAGGGGGCCACGACGGCGTATCAGCAAATCTTGGGCTTTAATCCTGGCAATACCGATGTTCGGACAAAGCTTATTGACACCTATGTCCGCATGAACGATTGGGGTTCATTGGAGTACTACGCGGCGGAGTGGCTGCGTAACGCGCCGGACGACCCCGTTCTTGGGTACTATCATGCGCTTGCGCTCGATCGTACGGGCCGGCGAGACGAAGCTGTAGAGGCATACAAGAAGTTGGTCGATTCGGGCACTGATCATTCCGACGTGTACGGCAACCTTGCGCGGCTGTTGCGCGATCAAGGCCAGGAAAAGCAGGCACAGAGTGTCCTCGAGAAAGCAGTGACGGACAGGCCACAGGATGCGCACGTTCGCGTCGAGTACGCTCGATACCTTGCGCGAACGAGCGACTGGACCAAGGTCGAGGCCTTGTTGCAGGAAGCCATGACGTTGGCGCCGGATGACCCTGATGTGCTTATGGCGCGCGCGCAATCGTTGTCGTTGCGCGGAGACTATGCCGGCGCAATCGATCTGGGTAAGAGAGCACTGGATGCCAAGCAAAGCGATATCAATGCGTATCTGGTGCTTGCCGGAGCATACAGCAGTCTTGGCAAGGTTGACGAAGCGATTGCCGTGTTGGCTGCGGCTCCAGCGGAGATACAAGCGGACAATCCATCTTTACCGATTATGCTCGTGGATTTGCAGTTGAGCGCGAACCGGTTTGACGACGCGCACAAGACCATCGAGTTCTACAAGAGCGTGAATCCGAATCAGATGCCCATCGTGGAGTATTTTGCGGGCAAGGAACTGCTCGTAAAGGGAGAACCCGCGGCGGCAGTACAGCGGCTTGCCAGCGTGGTTCAACTCCGGCCCGGGTTTTCGCCCGCGCAATTTGCCCTGGCATTGGCCTATATCGAGACGGGAGAAAATGAGCTGGCCCGCAACACGCTCGAAGGTTATCTGGCGAAGAACCCCGGAGACATACGGGCGCAGCAACTGATGTCGCAGCGGTATGGCAAGCCGCTGACACTGAAAGAGCTGGCTGAACGCGCCAATGAGGTACTTAACGATCCGCAGGTGGACGCGGGAAGATTGCTGTCTGCCGCGGCAACGTTGTTTGAGGGCGCGTCGCGGGCAGGGAAGCAAGCGGAATACGGTGAGGTTGTCCGTGGACTGCTCGCGAAGGCAATCAAGGGCGACCCAAAGAACGTAGACGCGTATCGAATGCTGGTTGAAGTCTCCCTGGGGCTCGGGGATTTGCCGGCAGCGCAGGCAGCGTTGGATGACGCAGCCGCCGCGGGCGCTGAATCTAGCGCGCTTGCCTTGTCGCGCGCCAGCATTGCGTTGGCGAAAGGCGACGAGTCCGCGGCGCAAGCCGTATTTGCGGAGGCCAGCGATGCGAAGGACTTCGGCCGTGAAAGCTACAGCGCGTGGGCCGGCCTTTTCGCATCCAAAGACAAGATCGAAGCCGCGCAAGGCGTCTATGACAAGGGCATATCGAAGCTGGAAGCTGCCAACGACAAGAAGACGCTCGAAGTGGAGCAGATCGGTCTCGCGCTGCGGACGAAAGATACCGATGGTGCGCTCGAGTCAATCACGCGCTTGGCTACACAGATTGATGCGGGTACGCCGCCACGAAAACAGCTCAACTCCGCCCGGCTCCAAGTGGCTGCGCAATTGCTTGACAAAGGCGAGTCCGACAGCGTTGAAAAAGCGAAGCAGCTTCTGGACGCCGTTCGAGCCGAAGAGCCGGACAATCTCGGACTTGTAACGATGGACGCGGCGGTCCTCTTGCTGCGTGACCCGCCCGACTATGACGGGGCGGAAACGTTGTTTGAGCGCGCCGAATCGGCTCCCGGAGGCAATCTGCGGGCGGAGTGGGGACTCATAAAGATTGCGCTGGCGCGCGCGGATTTTCCGAAAGCGTTGACACACGCGGAACGCGCGCTTGCATTGGCGCCTTTGTCGAAAGAAGTGCGGTTGCAGATGGCCGACATCCAAATGAAGTTGCAGCGGCCGCGAGAGGCGGAGGCAACGCTCAACGAGTTGCTTGCGTCTGATCCTGACAATCTTGACGCCTTACGACTGTTGGCCGTTAGTTTCTTCGATCGCAACCAACCGGACAAGGCGAAAGAGACCTTGGCAAAGTTGGAGCAGCGAGCCAAGGGCAATGCGGAGACGGAGGCTATGGTGGCTTCGTTGCGCGGCCGCATGCTTCTTGCGGAAGGGTCTGCGCCGCAGGCGGAGAAGGTGCTGCGCGAACGCGTGACCGCCGATCCTAACGATTTTGACGCCATGCTCGACTTGGCAAAGTCCATTAGCGCACAAGGACGACACGATGAAGCCGCCACTCTCGTCGAGGATTTTGCGAAGGCGCATGGCGGCGAGCCCCGTGCGTGGGTGGCCCTTGCCCGTTTCTGTGTCGACGGCGACAAGCCGGATCGGTACGAACGCGCGTCCACAGCGCTGACGCGGGCCTTGCTGGCGGACCCGAACTATGTTGCCGCGCTGCGTGAGATGCTTGAGCTGCGCCTCAGACAAGGCGCGTATGGAGAGGCCTTGGCGCTGTGCGAACGCTACCTTTCGAAGAACCCCGATGATGCGGACATGCTCAACACGAAAGCCGCACTTCTTGTCCAGACGGGCCTGCGCACGGAAGAGGCGCTATCCGCGGCGGACCGGGCCGTGAGTCTCTCCGACCGGCCCGAATATTTGCTGACGCGCGGCCTTGTGCTGTCGTCCATGCGAGAGTACTCGCGGGCTCTGCGTGACTTGGAGACTGCGGCGAATGGCATGAGCGCGACGACCGCGCAGATTGACGCGGCGCTCGCGGAAGTCTACCTGGCGACAGGCCATATTCAGCAGGCGCGCGAACGTCTCACTATGGCGCAGGATAAATCCAAGAAGGGAGACGCAGTAAACCCGGCGCGTCTCAATCAGATTGAGCAGGCGCTCAAGTCGCAGGAGAGCAAGGGATGACCGGGCACGAAGCGGCGCCAGAACGAATTGACGGCGACAGGGAGCAGGCTTCTTCGGGCTCTCGCAACTTGCCGTTGTTCGGCGGAGTCGTAGCCGCTCTGATCCTTGTAGCGATGTACCGGCGAGCCGCGGAAGAACTCTACACGAATTGGAATCTGGTCGATTCCTACTATACGCACGGATATCTTGTGCCTCTGGTAAGTCTGTTTTTCGTCTGGAAAGACCGAGCGAGAATTGCCGGAATTCCGGTGTCTCCCAGCGCATGGGGGCTCGTTTGGATGGCTTTTGCGGGGGTCATGCTGCTGGTGGGCGACTTCCTCGGTTTCCGCGTGTTCGGTCACCTTTCCATTCTTCCCATGTTGACGGGCGCGTTGATCGTGTTTCAGGGGCGCGCGCGAACGCAGTGCATGTGGTTCCCGATTGTATTTCTGATCTTCATGATTCCCATTCCACCATCGATGACGCAGAGTATCGCTCTGCAGTTGAAATTGATTGCGGCGGAGACCGCGGTGCGGATTGCGAATCTTCTGACGCTTCCGATGGTGCGGGAAGGCTCGTACATCCATTTTGGCAGCGACAAACTCCTGGTTGGTGACGTGTGCGGCGGGTTGCGAAGCCTTATTTCGCTGTTGGCTCTGGGCGCGCTCGCTGCTTACATCAGTTCGGCGAAGCGGTGGGGAAAAGTGCTTCTGTTGGTGCTTGCCGGACCCATTGCCATCGCCGCGAATATTGTCCGCATATTCTTCCTTTGTGTTGTCGGCTATATCTGGGGGAGCGAGATGGCCGGCGGAAAGGTACACGACCTCTCCGGCGTGCTGATCTATGCCGTGGCCATTATGCTCTTTGTCCTGGCGGAAGTGCCGTTGCGGCGCTGGGCGGGCGCGGAGCGCGAGAACGAACCCAAGGCTCAAGAGACTCCTGCTGCAGTCTCCCGAAGGAGCCCGGTTGCGTTGTTTGGGATTGCGCTTGTCTTGCTTGGCGCGGTCACGTTCACGCATCTGAAGATAATCAATGCGCAGGCATTGGCCAATCTCGACGCTTCTGCGCCGGTAAACATCAACATCCCCGATCGCATTGTGGACTACAAGCAGGTTGGGGTCGATGTCGGAGTCGATACCCGAACGCAGCAGATTCTGGAGTCCAGCACGATTGTCATTCGAAACTACGCGTCTCCGGCGGGCAGGCCGATCCAGTTGAGCATCGTGCATGCCGGAACGACACGACGCAGCCTGCATTTCCCCGAAGTGTGCCTTGTGGGCGCGGGATGGGAAATCGTCAAGCAGGAAAGCGCGTCGGTGGGCATTCTGTTTTCCGCAAAGCGATTGGTGCTCGTAAAGGGAGACCAGCAGGAAGCGGTGTTGTATTGGTTCAAGACAGGAGACACGGTCACGGGTAACTTCTTCTTGAACGCATTTTATTGGGCCAAGAACCAATTGACATTCGGTACGCCCACGTCGGCCATGATCAAAGTGACGACGCCAATCCTCAGCGATGGGGAGGGTGGGGCTTTTGCATCGTTGGAAGACTTCGCGACTAAATTCGCGCCGGTGATGAGCAAGGAAATCCAGTAGGAAGGAACCCGGTATGACTAACCGACACACACAACCTTTTCGCGGGACGGTTTTGTGGCTGACAGCCATTTTGTGTTGCGCTCTTGTGGCCGTTTCTGTGGGGTGTGGCGCGCGGCGCAGCAAGCAGTATTCGGAGCAAGGCAAGACGTATCTGGCGATCCACAATCCGGAGGAGGCCCGGAAGGCGTTTGAGCGCGCTCTTGAGCTGGATGCAACAAACGCGGAAGCCAAAGTGGGCTTGGCGAAATGCCTCGTGCTGCTGAAACAAGACGACGCGGCCCTTGCGGCCTATCGCGAGGCGATTCAGATGTCGCCCACGCTCGACACGGCGTACATCGATGCGGCACGCCTTCTGCTTCAACACAAAGACCCAGCCGGGGCAGAAGCGATTGCCAAACAGTTCGAGGCCGTCAAAGCCGAATCCGGCGGCATTCTTCGCGCGTATGTGTTGCGGGAGTCTGGCAAGAACGACGATGCCATCGCGTTGTTGACGAGTCTAAAGGAGCAGTTTCCGAAGTCCGTCGATGTGCGCGTGAATCTTGCCACGGCTTATATCGACGGCGGTAAAGCCGCGGAAGCGGAGCAAGAACTCTCAAGCGTCTTAAGTGAACTCGATGGACAATCGTTGCCTGCGCGCATGTTGCTTGTCGAGGCTTATCAGAAGCAGGGCAAGCTGGATGCCATGGTCCAGGAATTGCGCAAGATGGCGGCGGAGCGTCCCACCGACGACAATCTTGCGTTGTCGCTTGCGCGAAGTCTTCTTATGGCGGAACAGTACGACGAAGCGGAATCGATCGCACGGCCGATACTTGAACGCACCCCCGAATCGGCGTGGGCGAATTACGTGATCGGCGTATGTCTGATTCACAAGAAGCAATATCCCGAAGCCGTGGAATGTCTGCAGGCGGCCTCGGCGGGGCTTCCAGACAACAAGCAAGTCGCGGACATGCTTGCGACGGCGGAAAACGGCGGCACGATAACGCCCGGCAAAGAGGGGGCTCCGACCGCGACGGCGGAGATAACGAGCCCCGCGCCGCCTCAAGAGGGGGAAACATGGCGTACGTTGTGGCAGGAAGCACGCTTGAGGCGGTTGTTGGAGAATAGAGAAACCTATCTGGCGAAGCCCGAGGATGGCCTCGTGGAGGCATTGGCGCTGGCGGCGGTGTTTACCGACAATGCCGCTGTGGCACAAGAACTGGCGACGCGTCTGCCTGCCGATTCTCCAGTCGCCACGTATTTGAATGCGCTGCTTAAGCGCGACGTTGAGGGCATGAAGAGTCTGATCGAGTCGTGGAAAGAGACGACCGGCGAGCGCAAGGTTTATCAACTGAACGCACGAGGATTCGCGTTCGCTCTGGGCGGCGCTCGTTCACAAGCTTTGGCCGCCTATTCGGAATGCGCCCAGGCAGCGCCGGACAACGTGGTTTCGTTCTACAACATTGCGCAGATGTTCCGTTCGGCGGGCATGCCGAAGTTCGCGGTAAGCTCGCTCAAGCGGCTGATTACCCGGTACGAACGAAACACGGAAGCCCGCCAGATGCTTTTCGATTTGTGCATGGAAGCGGGGTACTTTGGCGAGGCGCGGCAACTTGCGGAGTCGTCGTATGCCCTCTTCCCAGACGATCCGACCACGCTGCTGAACCTCGCGCGCGTGTATCGCACGGAAGGCGACGTGGCGCTGGCGACTGAGGTCTTGAAGCGGGGCATGGAATCACTCCCCAATGCTTCCGTTCTGGCGGTCGCGCTGGGTGAAGTATTGACCTACGTTGGAAACGCCGATACCTCATTGCAGACCCTGGAGAGCGTGCGGTCGGCGAAGGAGATGGCGGCGCAAATAGGTTTCATCACGGCATTCGACTATGCCCTGCAAGACAATTGGTCCGGAGTGCTGCAGCAGTGTGACGAATTGGCCGGTGCGCGTTATCCCTTGTCGGTTCGATTGCTGCATGTGGCGTCGCTCATCAAGGGCGACAAGGCGGACCGCGTCTCCGAACCATTGCTTAATGCGGAGGGCAAACCCATTGCCGGGCCAAGCACGCTCGTGCTGTTGAGCGCTCTAGGGAAACTGGAAGGGCCTATTTCCGACGATGACCAGTCGCTTGCGAAATCGCTGGCGGGGGACCCGTCCAGTTTGTTCACGTTTGCGTACGCGATGGCGTGCCGCGAGGCGGGTTTTGCGCCAAAGGCCCTGGAGCAATTCCGTGAATTGGATACGCGTGTTCCCAATCAGCCGCGACTCGTGAACCTGTTGTTGCGCACGCTGGCGCGGGCAAAGACTATGCCGGACCGCGTGGAAATCGCCAAGGAGTACACGTCGAAGTATTCGAACGTTGCGGGGGCGTGGTTGGGCTTGGCGGAAGTGTATTCATTGATGGACGACCGCAAAGGCCAAGAGGAAGCATTGCGTAAGGCCGTGGAAGTGGAGCCGAAAAACTCCGAGGCTTGGTTGGCGTTGGCACAATACCTTGACGAGTCGAACAACCTTGAAGAGTTGACCTCGGTGTTTCGCAAATTGATAGAGCTCCTTCCGGACGATCCGTTTGTGCAGAACAATCTCGCGTATTGCATACTTCGCACGAATGGCGACACGTCCGAAGCGCTTGCGCTGGCCAAGAAGGCGTCGGAGAAGCTGAAGATGCATCCCAACGTGCTGCATACGCTGGGATTGGCCTTGTTGCGATCGGGCGATTTGCAGGAAGGTCAGAAGAACCTTGGTCTCGCGCTGGAGATGCAGCCCGGGGATCCGACCATGCTCCTGGATTTCGGCAACGTGCTGCTGCAAACCGACAAAAAAGAGGACGGGAAGAAGTTGATCGAGTTGGCCCTCCGGTACGCGAATCAACTCGGACTGGACTTCCCCCGGCGCGCGGAAGCGGAAGCGGCCTTGTCTAAGGCATGAGCGGGATTCCGGGTCTAGATTCCGGCTTGGATGCGCGTGAACCGGACATCACGGAGCCCGAAGGCGACGAGGTCGCCAGGGCCTCGTTGCGCACGCTATTGGTGCGTGGTTTCTCATGGACGTTCGTCGAGAACCTGTTTTCTCAAGGCCTGCGGTTCGTCAGCAACCTGATTCTGACGCGTCTTCTGTTCCCCGAGTATTTTGGACTCATGATGCTGGTCGGGGTGTTCATTCAAGGCCTGGAAATGATCTCGGACGTGGGCATCGGCCTCAGCGTCGTTCAGGATAAGCGCGGGAACGAGCCCAAGTTCCTGAACACGGCGTGGACCATTCAGGCCCTTCGCGGATTGGTGGTGTACCTGGCGGCGTTACTCCTGACGTGGCCCGTCGGCCATTTTTACGGGAAACCAGAGCTGTATTACCTGCTCCCTGTGGCGGCTCTCGGGACCGTTATCAGCGGTTTGAATTCCATCAATTTTCACCTGCTGAGCCGCCGTGTGGCCTTGGGCCGCATCACCGTTCTCAACATCAGCTCTCAGGTTCTCACAATCGGGATCACGGTGGTTGTCGCATGGATGTTGCGCAGCGTCTGGGCCCTGGTGATCGGATCGCTCGCAGGATACGCGATCAAGTGCGCGCTCAGTTTTCTTCTCTGTCCGGGGCCGCCCAACCGATTCGGGTGGGATCGCGAGATCGCCGCGTCGCTCGTTCGTTTCGGCAAATGGATCATGGTCAGTTCGCTGCTCGGCTTTGTGTCGTCGCGTATCGACGCCTTTACGTTGGGCGCCTACCTCAGTTCGACCGTGTTTGGCGTCTACACGATAGCGTCCAATCTATCCATCGTGGGCATCGGCATCCTGAACAATCTTGCCAGCCGCGTGTTGTTTCCAATTTACGCCCGACTTGCGGAAAAGGGAGAGGAACATCTCCGTAAACGCACCTTTCGCGTGCGAGCCATTCTGATGTTGATCAGTGTTCCGCCTTATTGTGTGCTTGCCGTGTTCGGACAACAGGTGATCGACCTGCTGTATCCCGAAGCCTACGCGGACGCGGGCCGGATGCTCCGTATTCTGGCGTTTGGCGCGATCGGGACTTCGGTTTCCAGCACGATAGGTCCCGTCCTGCTCGCAGTAGGCGATTCGTTTCGATTTATGATGGTGTTGGTCAGCAAGACCTTGGTGCTGGTGGCGAGCATGGCCTTAGGAAACTACTACTACGGTACGACCGGAGCCATTGTTGGCTTTGCCGTGAGCGATTACGTAATGTATCCCATCCTCGCGTTCAGCGTCCGGAAGTATGGGGTCTGGTTGCCGGCACTGGATCTGGCGGGTTTCGCAATGGGAATTGTGTGCATGGCATTGGGGTATTATTGGCTTCCATGAGTAACGACAGTCCACGCGTCACGGTGTTGATGCCGGTATATAACAACGAGCGATACCTGCCCGCCTCGGTCGAGAGCATCTTGAATCAGACCTATCGCGATTTTGAGTTCATCATTGTCGATGACGGTTCGTCCGATGGCTCGCTTCAACTGCTTGAGCGTTACGCGGAAGAGGACAGCCGAATTCGACTGTCAAGCCGCCCCAACACGGGTTATACGATTGCGCTGAACGAGGGACTCCGCGTCGCGCGCGGGGAATTCATCGCACGCATGGACGCCGACGATATCGCCGCTCCCGACCGATTCCGCAAGCAGGTGCAGTACTTGGACGATCATCCCGATTGTGTCGTCGTCGGCGGAAATGTGCTGTTGATCGATTGCGACGGCGACCCCATTCGCGAAATGTGCCTTGGGTATACGCACGAGGAAATCGACAACGCGCACATGCTTGGACAGGGTGGAGCGCTGATTCATCCTGCGGTGATGATTCGTAAATGGGGATTCGATCGCGTGGGCGAGTTTCGCGAGGACTACGAGTGCGCGGAAGACCTGGACATATTCCTTCGCTTGGCCGAAGTCGGAAAGGTTGCCAATGTGCCCGAAGTCGTCTTGCAGTACCGCCAGCACCTGAGCAGCATCGGGTATTCCCGAGCTGACGAGCAGCAGCGGTATACCGTATGCGCCGTGCGCGACGCGCATGAGCGTCGGGGCATCCCGCTTCCGCACGATTGGAAGTACCCCATCCAGGGTAAGGTGAGCGCGGCGAGTTCGTACAGGAAGTGGGTATGGTGGGCGCTGTCCGGACGCAACGTGCCCACCGCGCGTAAGTACGCAGTGAAGGCGGTATTGCGCGAGCCCTATAGGGTCGAATCGTGGCGTACGCTGTATTGCGCCATGCGCGGGTACTAGAGGTAAATGCGCGATAACCTTCGTCTGGCGGGAAGCTGACGCACCCCGGTCGAATGACGATCTTTAGAGAGGCCTTTCATGCGAATCACGTTCGTGCTGCCGCCGCCCGACCTCTCCGGAGGGATTCGGGTCATCGCGGTTTACGCGGACCGCTTGAAGCGGCGCGGGCACCATGTGACGCTTGTCTATCCGCCTAACCGCGGGATTCCGATCAAGCGGCGAATCGGTTGGTTGCTGCGCGGGAGAGGTTGGATTTCGCAGCCCCGATTTCATCCCTCGCACATCGACCATCTGGACGTGGAAAAACGCGCGCTCGACATGTGGCGTCCCGTAACCGAGCGGGATGTGCCCGATGCAGATGTAGTCGTTGCAACGTGGTGGGAAACCGCCGACTGGGTCGCCGCACTGCCCGCATCGAAGGGAGCAAAGGCTTACTTCCTGCAACACTTTGAAGTGCACGAGCCGGCATGGGCGCCGCATGTTCGTAGAACATGGTCGTTGCCTTTGCACAAGATTGTTGTAGCGGAATGGCTCGCAGAGACGGCCCGCCGTGAATTCAACGATACCGATGTCTCAGTCGTGCCGAACAGTGTCGATACGGAGTCCTTCAACGCGCAAGACCGCGTAAAGCAACCCGTTCCAACCGTGGGGTACATGTACTCCGTGGCGTTGTGGAAGGGCAGCGACATCGCCGCGGCCGCCGTGGAGCGGGCGCGGAAGATGTTGGGAGAGGTGCGTTGCATCGGGTTTGGCGCAATGGCGGCCACCGAGGAGTTGCCGTTGCCCGCGGACACCGAGTACTACGTGCGTCCGCCGCAGACGGAGATTCCGAGACTGTACGCGCGGGCCGACGTGTGGCTTGTGCCGAGCCGAAGCGAAGGATTTGGCTTGCCGATTCTCGAAGCAATGGCCTGCGGTACGCCGGTGATTGCCACGCCAACAGGGGCAGCGCCCGAATTGCTCGGCGATGGCACGGGTGTCGTCGTGCCGCACGAAGACCCCGGTGCGCTGGCGGATGCCATTGTCTCGCTATGCCGGGCGAGTGAGGCCGACTGGCAACGCATGTCCGAGCGCGCCTACACTAAAGCGCGAAGCTATACGTGGGACGACGCCACCGCGCGGTTCGAGGCAGCTCTGGAGACGGCCATTCGCAAATCGCGCGGCACGCAAGGAGCAAAGTCATGAGCGACGCGCCGCAAGCCAACATGCTGGTTCCGTTGATGCTCTTCGGCTGGCCTTTGGTGTTGCTGGCGCTGTTCCTTGTGCTGCCATCGCGCCGCGCCACGATTGCCGCTTTTCTCTTCGCGTGGCTCTTCCTGCCCGTAGCGGAATACAACATAGTCGGCCTGCCCGACTGGAATAAGATGTCCGCAACGTCGATTGGGATCTTTGTGGCGACAATTCTCTTCGATCCCACGCGAATTGTGCAGCTTCGGCCCCGTTGGATCGATGCCGCGATGTTGCTGCTCTGTATCTGTCCCTTCTTTTCCTCGATTACGAACAACCTCGGCGTTTACGACGGGCTTTCCAGCGTGTTTCGGCAAATCGTGCGCTGGGGATTGCCGTACATCGTTGGCCGCATGTATTTCAGCGACGTTGAAGGCATGCGCGAACTCATGATCGGCGTATTCATCGGGGGACTGATCTACGCGCCGCTTTGCTGGTTCGAGATTCGTTTCAGCCCTCAATTGCACCGAATCTTCTACGGCTACCACCAACACGGGTTTGGCCAGACCATCCGTTACGGCGGATACCGCCCCATGGTCTTCATGGAGCACGGTCTTATGGTGGGTATGTGGATGGTGAGTGCCGCCCTGTCGGGTCTGGCATTGTGGCGCAGCGGTACGCTTCGTCACCTGTTCGGGTTTCCCACGTGGCCCATGGTCGCCGTGTTGTTGCTGACCGCGCTGCTCTGCAAATCCACCGGCGCAATCGGCGTCCTCTTTATTGGGCTCGGGGCGCTTGCCGTCATCTACTACTTACGCGTAAACGTGGCCATTCCGGCCATCGCCTTCGTATCTGTCGCCTACATCCTGCTGCGAGCCTCCGGACTGTGGTCCGGAGAGCAACTCGTCGATTACGCCAACCTGATCGTCGGCGAAGAACGCGCCGGATCGCTTGAAACGCGCATTCGCAACGAGAACCTGCTTGGCGCGCGTGCGCGCGAGCAATGGCTGTTCGGATGGGGCGGATGGAACCGTTCGCGCATTACCGACGCCGCCGGACGTGACATCAGCATCACTGACAGCCAATGGATCATCACCTTCGGCGTTACCGGCGTCGTCGGCCTACTGGGGTTGTTCGGTTCAATACTGTTTCCAGCGCTCGTGCTGTCATGGCGTGCCCATCCATTCACATGGGCCCACGCCGCCGTCATCCCGTACGCGCTTGCCGCGCTGCTGCTCGCGTTGTGGATGGTCGACAACACCGTCAACGCCATGTTCAACCCCATCTACCTGCTCATGGCCGGCGGTCTCGCGGGCATGACTCCTATTGTGTTCGTGCGCGCCC
>JAIBAQ010000111.1 GCA_019695095.1 Candidatus Hydrogenedentota bacterium | reverse complement strand
GACAATAAACCGTCACCACTGAAACGGCATCCAAAGCGGTAACAAGAAGGAGGAAGGTACATCGTGTATAGCGTCAAGCCGGGCCGGGGGCCTTCCGCAATGAGCGCCGTGGGCGGTGTGATCTTCATCGGGTTTGGAGTCTTGTGGACAATCCTCGCAGGTGCGATGGCGTTCGGAGCTTCAAGCGTGCTCAACAAAGGCTTCGGAGGTCAGATCGGTATTTTCGGTCTGATCCCTATGATATTCCCCTTGTTTGGCGTGCTCTTTATCGTGGCGGGAATCGCGAGTGTCGTTTATAGTCTGCGGAATGCGACGAGTCCCAACCGGTATTCGGCAGTCGAGATTACGACAGGCTCCGAAGAGCCCGATCCGCTCAACGAGACGTTTGGCGCCATTCAAACGATCGAAGAGAACGCGGAAGTCAAGAGCGTCGAAGAACGGCTCGCCAAGCTCGACGAATTGCGCGGCAAGGGGCTGGTCTCCGAAACGGAATACGCTGAACAACGCGAGCGGATACTGAACGATCTCTAATTGCCGGGCCCTAATCAGGAATTCTACTTCGCGGCGTATACGGATCTCAGCGCCTTCAATCCCTGCGCGGCCTTTTTCCCTGCCTTCTGCTGTGCGCGGACTTCATCAAACCATTTCCGGATCATCGGCACCGACTTAAAGATTGCGCCATCGTGGTCGTAATCGCCGACGTTAACAAGCTCCACTTTGGCGCCGCGCTTGGTCCATTCGGCCGCCGCCTGGACACTCTCCTCTGGGGTCACGTCGACGTCTTTGGTGCCGTAATATACGCGCATCGGCGTTTTCGGGGTCCAGAGATACGTCTCGTTTTCACGCAGGGCCGTCAGCAGCCACGTGGGGCGGCCGTTGTCGTAGTCGTCGAGGAAGCTCGCGGTAAACATGTCGCGCGGGTTACGCGGCAGGGCTTTCATGATCGGGTCGCCGTCGTGCTCACCATCAAACAGGACCGGCAATTGTACGGCGTACTCTTGTTTAATCACTGACTCGATGGGCTGATTGTAGATGGCGCTGTACGCGCGGACCATGAAGGCAAGGTAGAGCGAATGCGCGGAAGACTCGCCCTTCAGCGCGAAGGGGAAAATGAGGTCAGCCAGGTTGTAGGTGCCGGACGACGGCGCAGACGCGACAAGTTGGAAGCGCGGGTCATTGAGTGCCTCCAACGCGCGTTGCGTAGCCGCAGTGGCATGTCCGCCTTGCGAATATCCGGTGAGGTAGAGCGACGTTGGCCACGAAACGCCGATCGTTCCGGCAAATGCGTGCGCCGCCTTGAGCATGTCGATGGAAGTGTCAGCCGTTGTCTTCGCGTGAAGATAGGGATGCATCGCGCGGCTTGTGCCCAGGCCAATGTAATCGGGCATGAGCAGAAGATAACCGCCCCCGGCAAAGACGGCCGATCCAGCCACGCCTTCGAGGAGTGTGGGCTTTGAAGGCGTCGCATTGCGCAAGGTGGTCGTTCCGTGCAGACACTCCACAACGGCGTCGGGCTCGACCTTCTTCGGCAGTGCGACCAAACCGGAGGCGACGGTGGGCTGCCCATCGTAGTTCGTCGTCCAGTACTCGATCCGGTAGATGCGAACGCCGTGCTTGATGGCCACATGCCCCGGGAGATCGGAAACCCAGAGCATCGCGCGCAACGTTACGGCACTGTAGCAGCGCAAGCGTTCTGCCTTGTGCAGGGTGCCGGGAATGCAGATTTCGGGAGACATGTCCGTTCGAATGGGAACGTTACGCGCACACCCCACACTGAGTATCAGTGCGAGCGCAAGCACAAGACGATTGCATTTCATGGCAAACCTCCGCGCCTTTTCTTGGAATTCACCGACATCATGAGGAAATCGATGGGGCAATTCCACCTTCGTTTCGACACGGTTATTGTTATTTAACGGTCAAACGTGCAACCTTCTCGTACAGAAGAGCATCACATAGAACTAGTGAATGCTACTGGCATACTTGGGCGCATGGCCCATTAACAGGAAGGAGACCTCTCGAAATGGAAAACGCCTCGTTTCTCCAAATGCTCGGCCCTTATGGCGGGATCGGCTTTCTGGGGCTCCTGGTGATGGGGTGGGGCGTATTTGTCACGCTGTTCTGGATGATTTGCGCATGGCGCGCCATGCGCGCACACGAAGCGCTCGCCGAAGCAGTCAGGAAGTTGGCCGATTATAGGGAGTGATTCTTCGTCTCTATGGCGCAACAGTCACACGGCCCACATAGACGTTTGCGGCGTTCTTCTTTGCTGGGTCGGCCGTGTCAATTTCGTGTTGAGAATACCAACTGACAAAGAAGGCGGGGGTATCCGTCGAGAGCGACGCAGGATCGACTATCAATCCCGGGTAGGACGTGTCGCCAGCGCTTGGCAACGTAAAACGTTCGACTATGGTATCGCCCACAATTTCCCACAGTCGTGTAACGTATCCTTCGCTTTTGGCGCGTCCTGAGATGAACACTCGCCCCTTCCATTCCGCGATTGCCGGAGAGTGAATCAAAACGCCGGTGGGAGCGCCTTTCCATGAGGTCATTGAAGCATCGCTTCGGAACCACTGAGCATCACCCGCTTCATCGCCGGTTCGCGAGATAAGCCAGACCTCGCCGCTGGGTGTCCAATAGAAGTCCGCCTCCCCCGCCATGCGTTCCGTCGTTACCGTGGCAACGGTCGTCCACTCGAGACCATCCGTGGACTTGACGAGTCGCGTCTCGCGAAGATCTGGCTTGGGCCGCACCGCCGTGTACGCGGCGCTGTAGAAGACGCCGTCGTGACGTCGCACGCGCCACATCCAGAAGCCCGGTTCATATACAGCCTGGATCTTGGACCACGTTGTACCGTCCTGGGTCGAAGCGAAGTAGGAACGGACCTTTCCGCGGCTGGGCAAGGCGTGGCCTTCTTGATGCGCAAGATCCCATGTACCAAAGTACACGAACAACGTGTCGTCGGTCGCTACAAAATGCGGATCGCGGTCGTCGCCCAGCGTGTCCAATACACCGCATGGGGTCCACGTTTTCAAATCCGTACTCGAGAACACCCGGATGTCGCCGTCCATGGTCGCGTGAGAACCGCCGTGCCTGAAGCAGAGGTAATAGGCGCCTTTCCATTGAATCAGGTCCGTGAACGCATTGTGCGCGCCGTCGGCGGCGACAGTGACGTGCCAGTCGAGCGTGGTTTCGGCTAAGGACACGCGCGAACCGACAATCCCGATAAAGAGAAGCGCCAACAGACGCAGCAGCGTGACTTGTTTCATGTATCTTCTCTCCCCGAGTGCGGCACATGGCTGGGCCGACTTCCAAGGGCAACAGTGCCAGATGCACCGAAGCGCGTCAAGTCCTCCGGCACTCGCTAAGGCGAATCGCGTCGTTCCGCCTCGTGCCGTCGCCGCAAGCGGCTATTCGTTTCCGGTGGCATCTCGTTTGCATCAGGCTGTCTACAACCTGTAAGATCCCCTGTCTTTTGCGTAGGGGCGAGTCATGCCCTTGACTCGACGACATTTCAACAAAGGACGGGCTGAATCGGGGGATGTTCCAGCCGTTGCGCCCGTCAGGAGAACAGCATCGATGGCTAAGAAAATGGTCTATTTCTTCGGCGCAGGCAAAGCCGAGGGTAAGGCGGACATGAAAGAGCTGTTGGGCGGCAAGGGCGCCAACCTCGCCGAAATGTCCAGCATGGGAATTCCGGTACCGGCAGGTTTCACGATTACGACTGAAGTCTGCACGATCTACTACAAGAACAAGGGCAACCTTCCGAAGGAACTTGTCCAGGAAGTCGACAAGGCGATGGCGCGAGTCGAAAAAGTCATGGGCAAGAAGTTCGATGACGTCAAAGATCCGCTCCTGCTTTCGGTTCGGTCCGGCGCCCGGATGTCGATGCCCGGCATGATGGACACCGTGTTGAACGTCGGCCTTTGCCCGAAGACTATCCCCGGTCTCATCGCGAAGAGCGGCGACGAACGCTTTGTGTATGACGCGTATCGCCGTCTGATCATGATGTACGCCGACGTGGTGATGGAAAAGGCCGCCGGTATCGAGCCGAAGGATGGCGAGAGCGTCCGTTTGAAGCTCGAGCACCACATGGAGCACCTGAAGAAGGAAAAGGGCTACGCGAGCGATACCGACATCACCGCTGCCGAACTGAAGCAGCTTTGCGAAGACTTCAAGAAGATCGTCAAAGAGACGATTGGCAAGCCTTTCCCCGACGATGCGAAGGCCCAGCTTTGGGGCGGCATCAAGGCCGTGTTCCAGTCCTGGAACGGCAGACGCGCCATTTCCTACCGCCGTATCGAAGGCATCCCCGATGATTGGGGCACGGCCGTCAACGTGCAGGCGATGGTTTTCGGAAACATGGGCGACTCCTCGGCGACCGGCGTGGCCTTCACGCGCGATCCGGCAACCGGCGAAAACAAGTTCTACGGCGAGTGGCTTGTGAACGCGCAGGGTGAAGACGTTGTGGCCGGCATCCGGACGCCGTCGGCCCTGAACAAGGCCACGAAGACGGAAGACACGGCGCACCACGAGTCGTTGGAAGAAGTCAATCCGAAGGCGTACAAGAAGCTGTACGATATCCGTTGCAAGCTTGAGAAGCACTTCCGCGACATGCAGGACATCGAGTTCACGATCGAGACCGGCGAACTCTGGATGCTACAGACGCGTACCGGTAAGCGCACGGGTACGGCTGCTGTCCGCATGGCCGTTGAGATGTGCGAGAGCAAGCTAATCGACAAGACGACGGCGCTTCGCCGCGTGAAGCCAGAACAGCTTGATGAGTTGCTTCACCCGATGCTCGATCCTGCGGCCGAAAAGAAAGCCAACGTGCTTGCGAAGGGCCTTCCGGCCGGTCCTGGCGGTGGCGTCGGTCAAGTCACGTTTACGGCAGACGACGCCGAAGCGTGGTCCAAGCAAGGTAAGAAGGTCATTCTCGTCCGTAACGAGACTTCGCCCGAAGACGTTCACGGTATGCACGTAGCCCAGGCCATTCTCACGGCGAAGGGCGGCATGACCAGCCACGCGGCGCTTGTCGCGCGCGGTTGGGGCAAGTGCTGCATCGTGGGTTGCGCCGCGCTTCACATTGATGCGCGTAACAAGACCATCACGGTTGGCGGCAAGGTCATCAAGGAAGGCGATTGGATTTCCTTGAACGGTTCGTCCGGCAAGGTGTACGAAGGCGCCGTCGGCGTGCTTCCGGCGCAGCCCGACCTGAATCCGTATTACAAGAAGCTCATGAAGTGGGTCGACGAGACGCGTCAGATCAACGTTCGCACGAACGCCGAGCGTCCTGAAGACGCCGCGCAGGCGATTGCGTTCGGAGCCGAAGGCGTCGGCCTTGCGCGCACCGAGCATATGTTCTTCGAGCCGGAACGCATCATCCACATGCGTGAGATGATCCTCGCGGAGAACGAAGAAGTTCGCCGTGCCGCCGTTATGAAGCTTCTCCCCTACCAGAAGAAAGACTTCATCGGCATCTTCAAGGCGATGGCCGGCAAGCCGGTAACAGTTCGCTTGCTCGATCCGCCTCTACACGAGTTCGTCACGCTGACCGACGCGCAGGTCGAAGAGCTTTCGGGCCAGATTAAGGTGCCCGCCGCGAAGATCCGCGCGCGCATCGCCCAGCTCCACGAGCTGAACCCGATGCTCGGCCACCGCGGTTGTCGCCTTGGCGTTGCGTACCCGGAAATCACCGAGATGCAGGCGCGCGCCATTCTTGAAGCGACCGCCGAGTTGACGAAGGCGAAGGTGAAGGTCCTCCCGGAAATCATGATTCCGCTCGTTGGTCACGAGAACGAGTTCATCAACCAGGCTGCGATCGTCCGTCGCGTCGCGGAAGAAGTTCAGAAGCAGTACAAGATGAAGCTCAGCTTCATGGTCGGTACGATGATCGAAGTGCCGCGCGCGTGCCTCGTCGCCGACAAGATTGCGGCGCACGCCGAGTTCTTCAGCTTCGGCACGAACGACCTCACGCAGATGGGCTTCGGGTTTTCCCGCGACGACATCGGCGGGTTCCTGCCGTACTACATCGAGAGGAAGATCCTTCCGAACGATCCGTTCCAGGTGCTCGACCAGGTAGGTATCGGACAGCTTATCGAGATGGCCGTCGCGAAAGGCCGCTCGGTCCGTCCGGACCTCAAGGTCGGTATCTGCGGCGAGCACGGCGGCGAGCCCAGCTCGGTGAAGTTCTGCCACCGCACCGCGTTCAACTACGTGAGCTGCAGCCCGTTCCGCGTACCCATCGCGCGTTTGGCCGCCGCACAGGCCGCTATCGAAACGCCGCGCAAAGAGAAGGCCGCTGCGAAGAAAGTTGCCGCCAAAGGCAAAGCCAAGGCAAAGGCAAAAGGCCGCAAGTAGCCTGATTCTGTAACCGTTCAGCCGTCCCCAAGCCCACGGGTTTGGGGACGGCTTCTTTTGTGCCCATGCCTGCTCGCTAACCATCCAGAAAAAACCTTGAAATACATCAACACTCTCGTGCACTTTCCTTCTTCGACGGCCCAACTGCCAGGCTTGACACGGCTCCTCAATGTGTATAATCTATACACATTGAGGAGATGAATTATGCGAACGAATATCGTCATTGACGACCAGTTGATGTCCCGCGCACTCAAATCGGGTGACTACAAAACAAAAAAATCTGCCATTGATGCAGCATTGAAGCTCTTAGTGCAGGTCAATAGCCAGCAAAGACTCCGCCGCCTGCGTGGAAAGATCAAGTGGGAAGGCGACCTCGATCAGATGCGAAGGGACTGAGATGGTTATTGTCGACACCTCTGCTTGGGTGGAGTACCTGAACGACGGCGACCCTTTGGTAGTAGAAAAGGTGGACCACTACCTCGATCAGGACCTGGTCGCAATGGGTGACCTGATCTATTGCGAGATAATGCAGGGCATACGCCTCGATCACCAGCGCAGAGAGATCTCGTCGCTCCTCCTTGCCCTCCCTCAGCACGAAATGGTCGGGTTCCATATTGCTGAGCGCTCAGCTGCCAACTACAGGCTACTGCGCTCACGAGGCATTACTGTACGCAAAACGATAGATGTGCTTATCGGAACCTATTGTGCCGAGAATGGACTTGCTCTTGTCCATAACGACAGGGATTTCGATCACATGGGTCCTCACATCGGGTTGGAGACTGTATAGCAGCGCAATGTATTCGTTGGCATGTCTCTTTCAGAGATCCGAATATTGAACACGCCAGGAGGCTTTTGACAAAGCCGTGGCAGGAGTACGAGAAGGCAAGCATACCTTCCGCAAAGCTTAGCGACCTACGCAAGGGGATAATGCTCTTGGAGGGGCGAGGTACTCTCCTCGAGGGACAGACGATGGCATGGAAGATTAAGATTGATGATTTCGTCATTTATGTGAACAAAAACAAATACAATATCCACACTTTTGGGGGGTTCCCATCCCTGTGGGGTCTATTGTTTTGATGGGACCCATGGAGTCGCCTGAAGCGATATACTTCATCTGGGTTAACGAGGGCCGTGGTTCTGACCTTTCGCGCACTGTCAAGGAGTCAGAGGAATTAGTTGAACGTATAAATCGAAGAGTCTGGGCGGAGATCAATAAGCCGAAGGTGCAGTAACCTCAGAAGCCGTGAGCCGTGAAGTCTCCAATGGGGTTACCATGAATCCACGAGATTAACAATGTTCAAGAAAGAATGGCGATTGCAGTAACCGCCACGCGCAATCCGAGAGGTCTTGACAGAGTCCCAAGTTCGGTGAACAAGGTGAACGAGGTTTTGACAGTGTGATGCACGGGCGCTATTCTCTCGCGCATGAGGGCACCGTTGTGAGTGAAGACGTTCGCGAGTACCGCTTTAAAGGTATGACAATGGCAAAGCGCAAGCTGTACCTGCCGGTCTCTGGGTCCGGAGGACTAAAGCCGGGGGTGGACCTCGATAATGCCTCTTCACTGCAGGAACTTATGGACTCCGATCATGAATGCCTCAGACGCCAGTTCAAAGGAAATACTCGTCGACGCACTTCAACTGCCTCCTGTTGAGCGGGCTACGCTGGTGGAAGAAATCCTCTCCAGTTTCGATTTTCCGGAGCGACACGAAATCGATGCCTTGTGGGCAAGAGAAGCTGAAGATCGCATTGATGCCTACGAACAGGGCAAACTCACCACATCCCCCATCAGCAGAGTATTCGATCGGATAAACCGCGAAGCGGATCGATGAATATCGAGTTCCTCAGCATTGCAGAAGGGGAGCTATTCGATGCGATCTCATTCTATAACAGCCAAAGTGAAGGACTCGGTTTTGAGTTCGCGTCCGAAGTCAGACAAACCATAGTGCGGATCACGCAATTCCCTGACGCATGGGCTGTCCTCTCCGACGTACTCGCCGGTGTAGAACCAAGCGTTTCCCTTACGCAATAGTGTATCAAGTCCGCACTGAATCCTTGCTCATAGTTGCAGTCATGCATCTGAAGCGTCACCCCGATTCATGGAAGCTGAGATTTGAGTCTTCGGGGGATTGATCGATACCAATACTCCAAAACGATTCTCCCCTATCTGTTCCCACCACCCTCAAACTTGCATCCGCCCCCGGCAATCGCACATGGTAACAGCGACAACTTAAGGGGGTTCTTTCCATGATGATCGCCGGCCTATTCGTTTTACTCGCAACCACCGCCCAAGCCGACGCCCAGCCCAAGTGGCCGGCAGATGCGTTCTTCGGGCTTCACTATGATCTACACCCGGGTCCGCAGGACACCGAATTGGGCCGGGAAACCACGTATGAGCACATTCGCGCCATGCTCGAGAAGGTGAAACCCGATTACGTGCAGTACGACTGCAAGGGTCATCCGGGCTGGACCGGTTATCCTTCAAAAGTGGGGTCGCCATCACCGGGAATCGTCAATGATGCATTGGCCGTGTGGCGCAAGGTCACGAAGGACATGGGCATTCCGCTTTCGATTCACTACTCGGGCGTATGGGACACGCGCGCCATTGAGTTGCATCCGGAATGGGCCAACATCAACGCCGAGGGCAAGCCCAATCCCAACAACACAGACCCGCTGAGCGATTACACCGAGAAATTCATGATCCCGCAGCTCATTGAAGTTGTCGACAACTACGACATCGACGGGGTGTGGATTGATGGAGAGAATTGGGCGAGTCAGCCGTCCTGGAGCGAGCGGTGCATCGCGGAGTTCACGAAGCGCACCGGAATCTCAGAAGTTCCCCGCAAGCCAGGCGACCCGCATTGGGCGGAATGGCTTGCGTTCCAACGGACCTTGTTCGTGGAACATGTGCAGAAGTATGCGGAAGCACTTCATAAACGGAAGCCTTCCATCGCGGTTTGCAGCAATTGGATGTACAGCGTTCGCCAACCGGAGCCTATCGCCGCACCCGTCGATTATCTAAGCGGAGACTTCGATCCCAGCTTCGGCGCGGAACGTTCGTGCGCAGAGTCGCGATTCCTTGCCGCGCGCGGATTGCCGTGGAATCTGATGGCGTGGGCTTTCCTGAAGACCGGCGACGGACAGTGGACGTTCAAGCCCGCACCGCATATGTGTCAGGAACTCGCAGTGACCTTGGCGCAGGGTGGCTCCGTGTTCATCTACGATCAGCCGCAACGGTCGGGTCGCCTGACGGAATGGCATCAGGACATTTACGCTGAGGTGGCAGAGTTCTGTCGCGCGCGCAAGGAATACTGCTTCAAAACGCAGACGATTCCCCAGGTGGCGATCCTGCATAGCGAGTCGTTTTACTATCGCCACAATGATCCGCTGTTCAATTTCCGCGACGCCAACCACCCGATGGAAGGCGCGTTGCACGCGATGTTGGAGAATGGGTACTCAGTCGACATCTTGAACGAGGAGATGCTCCTTGAGCGCATCGCACACTATCCGATGGTCGTCGTGCCGGAGCAGGAAGAGTTGCCGCAAGAGGTGGTCGAGGCGCTTCGCCGATATGTTTCCGATGGCGGACAGCTACTCCTCAGCGGACAGACCGCCGTCAAGGAATTCGGAGATATCACGGGTGCCACGCCAAAAGAGGACGCACTCGTCGGCAATTCGTTCGTTCCCGCCGGCAACGGGTGCGTGGCTGTAAACGGCCCCTGGCAAAGCGTGTCGCTTACTTCAGCGACCGAGCTCGCTCCCTTGCTGAATCAACAAGAACCTGCTCTCAATAGAGTCGGGGTGCCCGCGGCAATCGTGAACAACTTCGGCAAGGGCCGTGTAGTTACCGTCACGGGACCCGCTTTCCGCGCGTATCACCACACGCATTATCCGCTGCTGCGCCGTTTCCTCGGCGATGCCGCGAACGCGCTCGTCACGACAAAGCTCGCTCACGTGAGCGGACCCTGGTGGATTGAGATGTCCGCGCGCCAAAAGGACGGTAGGTTGCTCATCCAGTTCGTCAATCGCGCCTCGGCGGGTTATACCGCGCCAAACCGACATGTCGTCGAAGACGTACCCAATTCCGGGCCGTTCACCGTCACAATTCCGGTGGACAAACGTCCGAAGCGCGTCTTCATGGGCCCGGAGAAGGCCGGGTGCGAGTGGACATGGAGCAATGGCATGCTGACTGCAAAGATCGCTGGGTTGGGAATTCACAACGTGTTGGTCGTAGAGCACGGCGACTGACCAGCGTTCGCCCTGCAGAAGAGTGGCAAGTGTCCCGTTATCTTTGTAAGTCATCCATCTTTTGCATGATTTACAGGGATAATCTGCCGATAGACCCATTGTAGTAGGAGGTTGAGCATGAAGACTGGATGTCTGTATGTCTTCCGCAGAAAGTACCTATTCACTACACTTGCGGTCCATCTACTCGCTGTGATTGGGACGGGCTGCCAAACGACATCGCATACTGCTCCTGCGCTTGCGCCGGACCTCGTAATCACCGACCTCTTCACGAAGGAACGCATTCCAAAGATCGATGTCGCGCAGGACGGGACCATTCTGGCGACTGCGAAGTCCGGCAAGCTACTGCGACGCAGCACGGACGGCGGAAAGACGTGGAGCGATATTCAGGAAATAGGCCCGGACGCAAACGGGAGTACCATCGTCGACAGAACCACGGGCGACGTGTTGGTGGTGTGTGCCAATAAAGGCTATTTGTGGCGCAGCAAAGACAACGGCCTCACGTGGGCTCGCGAGATGATAACGCTCAAGCCCAATCCCTACGGACACGGTACTCCCGACGGCATCCCCATCGAAACGAGTTGCTCCGAGTCAGGCGTGACGCTTCAGTACGGCGAGCACAAAGGCCGACTGCTGATGCCCGGACGCATCATGCCGCCGAAAGGATCCAATGCGCAGGAATGGTGGCCGTATCACTACAATTCCTCCTTGTTCAGCGACGATGGCGGCAAGACGTGGCAGGTCAGTGGCCCCGTGCAAAGTGGAACGGGGGAAGGGACGCTTGCGGAGATGTCCAATGGCGATATCTACTACAACTCACGGTCGCATATGTCAATCGACGATCGCCGCCGAATAGCGTGGAGCTACGACGGAGGTGCGATGTACGTTGATTGGCGCGTGTGTGACGACCTGCGTGAGGTAGGCGAGCCGTTCTACTTCAAATATGGCACGGAACCCAGCTATGGATGCAACGCCGGTCTGGCACGGCTGCCGCTGGAAACTACGGGCGGCAAAGACGTGCTCGTTTTCAGCACGCCGGACAATCCCGGAGGAACACGCATTCGCATGACAGTATGGGCGAGCTTCGACCGCGGCAAGACATGGCCCGTGAAACGGCTGATCTACGAAGGTCCAAGCGCCTATTCATCACTCGCGGCGGACAACCAAGGGAACATTTACCTGCTCTTCGAGAGAGGCCAGAAGAAACCCTACGACGCCATGTCGTTTGCAAAGTTCGACCTTGCCTGGCTTACGAAGGGGCACAATTTGGAGAAATTGCTGGCCACGCCTGTAACCATTAATCGCCCACGGGCCAAGAATTAGATTCTCATGCCGGGACCACCCTCCCGACGGCCGCGTTTATAAGTAGGTTTGGATTGACCTCGTGATGCGCTGCATCCGCGGCAGCCGATTCCCGGAGGCCCGCACAAGGGTATTGTCAGTTTTCGAGATCGGCGGTATCATCAATTACAGATGCAAGGCATTCTCCCCTTTTCATGAAGTCCACTTTTGCAGTTCTGGTTTCGACGCAGTAGCTGTCAGCAACTCCGTTTCTGTCAGTAGTTGGGCAACTGGTGCCGGTCAACCACGCAAGGAGGGGCCATGATCAATCGTGCACGTACTTCCGGTTTCACTCTGATCGAGTTGTTGGTCGTTATTGCCATCATTGGAATTCTCGCGGCTATTTTACTGCCCGCGCTGGCGCGCGCTCGTGAGGCGGCGCGGCGTGCAAGTTGTCAGAACAATCTCAAGCAATGCGGTCTGGTCTTCAAGATGTACGCCAACGAATCCAAGGGAGAGAAGTTTCCAAGCAGCGTGTTTGCGTCTGGAGAGAACTGCGACGGAACCACCTCGTATATCTTTTTCCAGGGAAGTCAGGTATACCCCGAGTACCTGACTGATGCCAGCGTACTGATATGCCCGTCTTCCGGCCGTCCCAGCCCTATTGACGATACGTATGACTGGCGAGTCGGAAACGTGGCGACTGGGTCCATCGCGCCGTGCGCGTTCACACCCGATTCCTACATATACCTGGCGTGGGCGCTGATTCCGTCGGAGATTGCGGGAACCGCCAACGCCAATGACCCCGCCCTGGACGGACTCGACGCCAACAACACGGCCGCCTCGATAGCGGTCATGGTCTCACTGGGTTTTGTCGTCGATCCGCTAGTTGGACTCGGCGCGGCGGCCGACGGCATAAGCAACGCCGCGACACCCGCTGATGCATTCCCCTTTGCTGACAACGACGTCGACACGGACGATGCTATGGCCGCCGTCGGGTTGACGCCAACTGGCAGGGGTACGTTGTATCGCCTTCGTGAAGGCATCGAGCGCTTCTTCATCTCCGATATCAACAATCCCGCTGCCTCCGCGTTGGCGCAGAGTGGAGTCCCCGTCATGTTCGACTCGCTCTCGACAGTCATCTCGGAATTCAATCACGTGCCTGGCGGCGCAAACATCCTCTTCATGGATGGTCACGTTCAATTCGACCGTTATCCTGGTGAATACGCTAACAAGGTTACTGCTCTGACTACCGGCGCAAACTAGCCGCCGAAAGACAGTCCAAGCGGGCGGGCAAGGGCACCCATGGCTCTGCACCGTCCGCTTTTCATTTTGGCCGGTTCGCCAAACCCATTGAAGAAAGGAAGGATTTCGATTTCGGAGCGACAACCGCTATGATCAGGGGCGCGGCTTGTGTCCGCATGCGTGACGTGCTGGGGTTGGGGAGAAGCACAAGCACGTTTTCGGATTGCGTTTTTATATGCGCGTAATGAGGGAGGACGTCACATGCATTGCTCCGGTCTGCCGATACTCGCCATCATTCTCACAACATCACTGACTTCTCTCAGCGTATTCGCCAAAGAGATTCACGTCTCCAAGTCAGGAGACGACAAGAATGACGGTTCGCCAACGGCCCCTTACAAGACAATCTCCGCCGCTGCCGCGGTAGCGCAGCCAGGCGACACAATCACTGTCCACGAAGGTGTCTATCGTGAACGCGTGAACCCACCGCGCGGAGGCGAATCGGACTCGAAGCGCATCGTATACCAAGCAGCTCTGGGCGAGAAAGTGACCATCACGGGCGCGGAGGAGATCAAGAACTGGGAGTACGTGAAGGGCGATGTATGGAAAGTCGTCCTACCCAATTCATTCTTCGGCGATTTCAATCCTTACGGCGATCTCATCCGCGGCGACTGGTTTAATCCAAAAGAAAGACCTCATCACACCGGCGCTGTCTATCTCGACGGAAACTGGCTTATCGAGGCCGCGAAACTTGACGAGGTCATGGCGCCGCGCGGAACGGTGCCGTCATGGCTGGGTTCGGCAGATCCCGAATACTTGCTCAACGTAGCACGGTGGCGCCCCCTCGACGAATCCAAGGACACCCCGTGGGTTGAAGCTTCCAAATATACCGAAAAGAGCGGCACGCAAAACGCCCCCTGCTCGGAAGGCGGCGAGTGCATCGGCTTTATTCAGCGTGGCCATTGGGTCAAGTACAAGGATGTCGATTTCGGAGCGGGGGCAAAATCGATCGAGATTCGCGCTGCCTCTGCTTCGCGCGGCGGTACCATCGAGATTCACGCAGATAGACCGGAAGGGGAACTCCTTGGCTCGTGTGCTGTTCCGAACACCGGGGACTGGCAGTCGTGGTCCAGCTTCAAAACCACGATCAAGCCCGTAAGTGGCGTCAAGACAATTTGTCTGGTCTTCAGAGGCGCTGTACAGCCGAACTTGAGCAATACCCCGCTTTGGTTTGCCGAGGTGGACGACAAGAACACGACCATTTGGGCACAGTTCATCAACGTCGGTCCCAACTCGCACAACGTTGAAATCAATGTCCGACAGACCGTCTTCTACCCTGAAAACACGGGAATCAACTACATCACGCTTCGCGGGTTCAACTTGTGCAAGGCGGCAACAAACTGGGCCCCGCCGACGGCGGAACAAATCGGGATCGTCGGCACCAACTGGAGCAAGGGCTGGATCATTGAAAGCAACACCGTCAGTCACTCGGTATGCTCCGGCATTGCCCTTGGGAAACACGGCGATGAATTCGACAACACGTCCGCCGACACTGCCGAGGGATATGTGAAGACCATAGAGCGAGCCATCCAGCGCGGCTGGAGCGGCGACAATATCGGCCATCACACCGTGCGCAACAACACGATCTATGCATGCGAACAGACCGGTATCGTGGGAAGCCTTGGAGCTGTGTTCAGCACCATCACCGGCAATTCAATTCATGACATCCACGTCCGGCAGTTGTTCACGGGTGCAGAGATGGCAGGCATCAAACTGCACGCCGCCATTGACGTGGAGATTCGCGGCAACCACATAAGCCGCACGTGCCGGGGAATCTGGTTGGACTGGATGAATCAGGGTTCGCGCGTGACCGGAAATCTCTTCCATGACAATATCTCCGAAGACCTTTTTGTTGAAGTGGACCATGGTCCTTTCATGGTGGATAACAACGTCTTCCTCTCCCCTACGACCCTGCTTTCGCTCTCACAGGGTGGCGCATATGTGCACAACTTAATCGGGGGCGCTATCCACATTATCGCCTACGATGCGCGCATGACCCCGTATCACAAAGCGCATTCCACGGAAATCGCCGGCATGCACGACAATCCCTGCGGAGACGACCGTTGGTACAACAACGTGTTCATCCAGCGCGCCGATATGACGCCCTACGACACGGCGAAGCTGCCGGTGTGGATGTCGGGCAATGTGTATTTGAAGGGTGCGAAACCGTCAAAACACGAGGTCGAAGCGCTGGCGTTGCCCGATGTGGATCCTGGTGTGCAACTGGTCGATAAGGATGACGGCACCTACCTCGAGTTTGCCGTGGACCCAGCTTGGAGTTCGGGCAAAGGCTGCCAGGTGGTGAACTCGGAATTGCTCGGGAAAGCAGCTATTTCGGGTGCCCCTTATGAACAAAGGGACGGTTCGCCATTCCGCCTAACCGAAGACTTCTTTGGCAAAGAACGCACCACTCCAACGCCCACGCCCGGACCGTTCTCAATCTCGGGCGGAGATGAGTTCAGCGTGAAAGTCTGGTAGCCCGCGCGCGAAAGAAGGCAAGAGGACTTGGAAGAAGTGGACAGACCCGTTGTCTGTCACGCTATCGTGGTTTATCATCGTCGGCATGAGCGGCGAGCGAATCCTGGTGGAAGGTTGAGGTATGACGCTAAGCGCCGTCATTTATACATGTCTCGTGGCGTCGACGGTCGCCGCCAGCGGACTCGACTCTACGCCTGCCTATGATTCTCCGCTGTTTTCGTTCGCCCAGCAGATAACGCAGGCATCCCTCGGCCAGAACGACGAAACCCAAGATAATCGTGTAGCCATCATCGACGACGGTTACCGGGCGTTACTGCTGCGCGTTCATCTAATCCGAAATGCGCAACGTTCGATCGACATTCAGACATTTATTCTCGAGAACGACGAGTGTGGCCGGTTAATGATGTACGAACTGATTCAGGCGGCCAAACGTGGCGTGCGAGTTCGACTTCTGGTCGACCACTTTATGTCGGATCGCGACGGGAAGTGGGTCGCGTTTCTTGCCACGGCCCATCCAAACTTCCTGCTCAAGTACTATCGTCCGCCCGCCAATCTCATCGATCCGCCGAAGGTCGTGGAAGTGACCACGGCGCTCCTGTCGTTTCGAAATACCAACCAACGCATGCACAACAAGTTGATGATCTTTGACGACTGCATCGCGATCACCGGTGGCCGCAACATCGACAACCACTATTACAACCATTCCACAAGTTACAACTTTCTGGATCGCGATGCGGTGGTCATTGGCCCGGTGTTGCCATCCATGGCGCATTCGTTCAGGGAGTACTGGAAGTTCTGGCGCAGTGTTCCGAGCGCCGAATTGCTCGATGTAGCGGCCATTATCAAGTCAAATTCGTTCGACCGCCTCGAGAGCAAGGATGACTTCCGATTCAACGGGTGCTTCGAGGAGCTCGACTCGCAAGCCAACGATGCAGGCCTGATTCAGGAACACTTCGTGTCCACATTCATGAAGGCAGACAAACTTGAATTCATGGCCGACGCCCCCGGGAAAAAATCGGGATTCTGGATTTGGAGCGGGGGCAAATTTACGTGGCGCATCCGCCGAATCATGAGCAGCACCGAAGACAACTTGGTCATTCAAAGCCCGTATCTTATCCTCAATAATCGCGCGCGTAGAAACTTCCGCAAGTTACACCGCAGGCGCCCGGCGGTCCGCGTTGTCATTTCGACCAACAGTTTCGGCGCTACGGACAATACCGTGGCGTATTCCGCCAATTACCGGCTGAGGCCGAGTTACATTCAGAACTGCGGCTTCCACATCTACGAGCTCAAGCCTTTTCCCGACGACCTGCATGCGCTCCTCCCCAACTACGCCGATCTCGAGCAACGCGCGCAACAGGAAGGAACCAGGCACAAACCATTCGTCAGTGTCCATGCAAAATCATTCGTGTGCGACGACAAAACCGTTTTCGTCGGGTCGTATAACATCGATCCGCGGTCCGATCATTTGGACACGGAGGCCGGTGTCCTCATAAAAGACCCGCGCATTGCCAAGGTTGTCAAGGACGCCATTCTAAAGCGAACAGGACCAGGGAGTAGTTGGGTTATCGCGAAGAAGAAGTTTCCGCTGTCCGACGTCAACTATCTTATCGAAGGCATCTCGGGCCTCTCCCCCATCGATATCTGGCCATTGCGCAATACAAGCAGTTTCGAACTCCTCCCCGGCAAAGAACCGCTTCCCCCGGACGATAAGGACTTCTATACGCACTATCGCGACGTTGGCGGTTTTCCCGGCGCTCAAGGCCTAACCACCAAAGAGATTACCACCCACCTCTACCGCATAATTGGCGGGTTGGCCACCCCCATCATGTGAGGAGAGCGCGCCGTCATGACACCCTACGACACGGCGAAGCTGCCGGTGTGGATGGCCGGCAATGTGTATTTAAGGGGAGCGAAACCGTTCATACACGGGACCGGTTAACATCAGCGCCAAAGTCTGGCAGACACGTTGAAGGGAATTCACTTCTCTTTCGTGAAGTTGCCGAACTTCGCGTCGCCCTGTTTCTGCGTGCCGCCGGCCACGTCACCTTCGACTGTCTTGCCGTCGGTCTTCGCGATGACAGGCACGGGGGGCTTTGCGAAATCGAGGTACTGCTTGAAGTCCACGTGAACGGCAGGCAGCTTGTAGGCCTCGGTCTCGCCTTCGGCATACGTCACCCACATCTCGAACGCGGTTGCGTTATAGACAACGTCAAGGACATTGCCGCCTTTAATCGGAATGGACTTCGCGATTTCCATCATCGACTCGCCCGTTATCTTTCCATACTGCTCCTTAAGCAATGGGAAAGCGCCACGGCCTTCATCGTTGTAGACGCAGTTCTCCATGACGTTCGGCGCGAACTCGTCCTTCGGGTCGTTGTCTTCGAAGATCGCGAGATTGGGCGCGTGGGCAACAATCTTCGCAGCACGCTTCTCTTTGCCACTGCCTATGACGTAGTGATACTTCTTGATGCGCTTTGTATTGCGCAGCATGTCGAGAACCTGATCGATGCCCTTGCCCTGGTACAACATGTCGCGGAAAAACATGGTGAAATGATAACCGTTCAAATCATAAGGCTTGTCACTATCCGGAGAGTCACCCATTTCCGCAAGCGCGATACCCGCATTGTTCATGCCCGTGTTGCAGCCGACATATCCCGCGAACGTCACGTTCACATGCGCGATGCCGTCCTCCGGAAGATACAGCACCAAGACCGGAAAGTCATGCGCCCGCAATTCCAACTCCCAATCCAGGTTTCGTGTAAGGAAAAGATCGCCGCTTGCCGTCGCCTCGTCCCACACGGCAAGACTGCTGCACGAATACGTGGAGATGAGCGGAATCATGTGCGCGCGAATGACCGCCTCCAAGGGAATCCTCGCCCCTTCCGCCAGTCCGCGCATTTCCTCCTTCACGTGCTCGCTGACGTAGGGAGACGTCGCGGCCCACGCGGCATCCAGCCGTTCGTTGGAATACTCGTCGCCACCCTCCGCCTGAGATGCGCCGATGATTCGCTCGATCAGCGCCTTCGATTCCTGCGGAAACAACTGACCAAACGCCTTCCCCATTTCAAAGGCAGACCCTTTGACCACGCAGATGGGCAGTTCACGGCCTCCGTCTTTGAGAATGGCGCGATACCCTTCCGCAAAGACCGGGCTGGCGACAATAAACGCAACCAAAAGAGCGCTTAGTGAACGGAAGCGGACCACGGCAATTTCCTTTCATGGCCGAGAAGACGGCGTCGCATGACCAGATGAGTTAAATGCCACTCACCGGCAGGATTGTCATTCAGACTCCAGAGGGGGGCAATTCTTGCAGAGCCGACTGGAGCAATGCAATCACACAAAGCGAAATCATCTGCAATCAAGCGACAAGATCCGGGATTGATGTTGTCACAAATGCGCCGTCAAGACTACGGTGCTACAAGGCAGGAAAAACAAAACGCCAAGCACATCCTTTCGGAAGTGCTTGGCGTCAATAACTTTAGATGGCGGGGACGACCGGGCTCGAACCGGCGACCTCTGCCGTGACAGGGC